>JAIVHC010000221.1 GCA_020201305.1 Geobacteraceae bacterium | reverse complement strand
TTGAGTAAGGCGCAGAAATATCTCTTCAAGGGAGGGTTCGACGGAGGTTATGTCGTGGACTACAATATCCGCTGCAGCCAGCTGGGTTACAATGGTTCCGATATCTTCGGCGTGCCCGGTTTTAAGTGAAAGTCTGGTGCCTAGCTGATCCAGGCTGGGCTCGAAAGAGCGCAGCTTTTCAGGTATCTCTGTAAGGGGGAGGCGCAGATGGAGACAGAAACGCCGGGCGTGCTCATATTGAACCAGCTTGTGGGTTTCTTCCAGGGCAACCAGTTTCCCCTCCTTTAAAATGGCAATGCGATCGCACATGTGCTGTGCTTCTTCCAGATAGTGTGTGGTCAGAAGGATTGATGTACCGGTGGCATTGATATCTCGAATAAATTGCCACAGGGTATGACGCAACTCCACGTCCACGCCGGCTGTGGGCTCATCCAGAATTAACAATCTGGGTTTATGGATAAGAGCCTTTGCGAGCATAAAGCGGCGCTTTAATCCACCTGAAAGCTGATGCATTTCTTTATGAATATGTGGTTTGAGCTGTAGGCGTTCGATGAGATAGTCGTGCCAGAGCGGATCACGCTTAATGCCGAAAAAGCCAGGGTGAAGGGTAAGAGCCTGCTGAATAGTGAAGAAGGGGTCTGCGACAATTTCCTGATGCATGATCCCGGTTAAGCGTCTAGCCTTTGGAACTACCGGGGTGTCAGGGGTAACTTTATGCCCGAAGATATTAATCTCCCCGGCCTCAATGCGCGACACTCCGCTGATCATGTTGATGGTAGTACTTTTACCCGCACCATTGGGCCCGAGTAAGCCGAAAATCTCGCCTTCGGCAATAGAAAAGCTGAGCCCATCAACCACCTGGTATGAGGAGTAGCTCTTGCACAGATTTTTTATTTCCAGCGCGGATTTCATCATTGTACTATAGCTTAAAAAGCGGCGCCGTGAGAACCTTTCATTTTATGTAACGATTGTGTAGAGTGACGAAAATACCACGATTGGCAGCAGGAAAACACCTAATCTGCTTTTGGTTGACATTTTAATGATAATTCCGAGAAAAGAGATATACAATTATGCAGAAAGCGGTAGTTCTCTACAGCGGCGGGCTGGATTCTACAACATGTGTTGCTATTGCAAAATCTTTAGGATACCAGGTATATGCGCTGAGCTTCTCCTATGGACAACGGCATAGCATTGAGTTGGAGAAAGCCAGGGCGTTTGCACCCAGACTTGGGATTACGCAGCACCTGGTGTTGAATGTGGATATGCGCCAGATAGGAGGTAGCGCTCTTACTGCGGACATCGATGTCCCCGGAGCAGATCCGGATTGCAGCGATATTCCTATCACCTATGTGCCGGCACGCAATAGCATCTTTCTATCCTATGCCCTGGCATGGGCCGAGGTGCTCCAGAGTTTTGACATTTTCATCGGGGTTAATGCGGTAGATTACTCCGGCTATCCGGACTGCCGCCCGGAGTTTATCGAAGCCTTTACCCGCATGGCTAATCTGGCTACCAGGGCAGGAGTAGAGCAGCGGGGCGCATATACCATTCATTCCCCCCTTATCCACATGAGCAAGGCAGAGATTATCCGTACCGGAACCGAGCTGGGGATAGACTATGCACTTACCCATTCATGCTATGACCCTGATTCAAAAGGGCGCGCGTGTGGCAGATGTGATTCATGCGCCCTGCGTTTGAAAGGCTTTAACGCCGCTGGAATGGAAGATCCGGCTGAATATCAACCCTGTGCAGGAGTTTGACATGACTATCCCTATGCCGGATGTGCAGCAGTTCCCGGATACGCGCCGTATCGCTATCGATAAAGTGGGGGTTAAGAACGTCCACTATCCCATCGTGGTGCAGGATAAAAATAAATCGCGCCAACACACTGTGGCACGGGTGAATATGTACGTAGAATTGCCCCATCAGTTCAAGGGCACACATATGAGCCGCTTTCTTGAGATACTCAATTCCTATCGCGATGAAGAGGTGACCCTCAACGATATGGAACCTTTATTACGCGATATGCAGACCAAGCTCGGTTCCGAATGCGCGCACATGGAGCTGAGTTTCCCATACTTTATCGAGAAAACTGCGCCTGCCACAGGAGCCAGGGGGTTGATGAGTTATGAATGTCGTTTCATAGCCACCCTGCGCGAGGAGAAGGACTTTATCCTCGAGGTAAGCGTTCCGGTAACTTCGTTATGCCCATGTTCGCGTGAAATCAGCGCTCATGGGGCGCATAATCAGCGCAGCTGTATAACCGTGGCTATCCGCGCCGAAAAGATGATCTGGATTGAGGATCTGATAGCACTTATGGAACAATGTGGGAGTGCTCCGGTGTACTCACTCCTGAAACGTGAAGATGAAAAGATGGTTACCGAGCAGGCGTATCAAAACCCCATGTTTGTGGAGGATATTGTCAGATCGGCAACATTACGCCTTCAGCAGGTAGAGGGTATTAAATGGTTTCGGGTGGAATGCGAGAACTTTGAGTCGATCCATAACCATTCGGCGTACGCAACCCTCGAAAGTAGATAGTTCTGTGGATAAATCTGTTGAATACACAGGTTTATCCACAACACATGTTGGCAGATTTACGCGCCCCTCTGGCGTTTAATCCAGCTTCAACGCAAAATTAATATTCGGATGGAGTAAGCAGTGATTGAATTACTTTTAGATGCAGGCCCGATAGTTAAATTGGTGCTGTTGATACTCGTGTATTTTTCTGTGGTTTCATGGGGGATTATTTTTTTTAAATGGCGCGTTCTGCGCCGGGCACTGAAACAGAGCAGGGCTTTTCAGGATTATTTCTGGGAGAATAGGCGCCTTGAGCAGGTGGCACAGGAACTCAAGCAGTATCCTGCCTCCCCTTTAAGCAATGTGTTCCGGAGTGGATATCAGGAACTGGTGCGCCAGCAGCACGGCAAAGGGGAGGAGCAGACACTGCCCCCGAATGTGAGCGCAAATGTGAACCGGGCAATGGAACGATCCTGTACCGCTGAGACCGAGCGTCTGGAAAAACATCTGACCTTTCTTGCCACTACGGGATCCGCAACTCCGTTTATCGGTTTATTTGGTACCGTATGGGGTATTATGGGTTCTTTCCACGGCATCGGTCAGAGTGGAAGCGCATCCCTGGCAGTCGTGGCTCCGGGAATCTCCGAAGCTCTGGTCGCTACGGCGATGGGATTGATGGCTGCTATCCCGGCTGTAGTGGCTTACAATCATTTTCTGAGTAAAGTGAATATATTGCTGGAGCAGATGGAAAGTTTCAGGCAGGATTTTCTCAATATTGTAGAAAACCTGACACGGAGAAGCTGATGAACAACAGGTCTAATCAGCGACGCAGCGCGCTGGCAGATATCAATGTTACTCCGTTTGTGGACGTAATGCTGGTGCTGTTGATTATCTTTATGGTAACGGCCCCCATGCTGGAAAAGGGGGTGGATGTAGATCTGCCCCAGGTTGAGCAGGCGCCAAATCTGGAAGCAGCGCAGGAATCGCTTATTGTAAGTATCGACGCGCAAAATCGCCTTTTTGTGGGGCGTCAACAGGTGGATTCTCCGGCGAAGATGGTAGCGGTTCTGCAGCAGGTGCTTAAAGATAAAGAGAATAAAGATGTGTACCTCGAAGCGGATCGACGAGTGGCATACGAGCAAGTGGTTCAGGTTCTGGCAGCAGTACGCAAAGCCGGAGTTACCCAACTTGGCATGATTGCTACGGAGCCTGAATTGTAGAGCTTATGAAGCACAGCATGGCGCAACGACATAAACACAGCTCCTACTCATCCGTATCAGAACCGGGTATGGGCCGAATGCTGGCACTTTCCGTACTCCTGCACGTGCTTATTCTGGTGTATGCTTCCGGTATTGCGTTTAATAAGACCGAAGCCGGAACCGAAGCCGGAGCCGAAGCCGGAGCCGAAGCCGAAGCCGAAGCCGGAGCCGGAGCCGGAGCCGGAGCCGGAGCCGGAGCCGGAGCCGGAGCCGGAGCCGGAGCCGAAGCCGAAGCCGGAGCCAAAGCCGGAACCCGCTAAGGTGAAAAAAGAGGCCGATACCCTCACAAAACCTGCGGCTGTGCCTGCAGTGCAACCGCAACAGCCTATGCTGAGTGCGGAAGAGATTGAAAATTTGTACCAGCAGGATACCCAGGGACGCATTGATGAGATGCGCCAGAAAAGGGATTCCCGCGCGCGCATTGAGCGGCTTAAACAGGAGCTCGCAGCCAGCAGCCGCGCCCAGAGTCCCTCGACCACGGTAGCAGCCGGACAGGTTGGAAGTGTAGGTGGAAGCGGAACACAGGCGGGGGTGGATTTTAACGAATGGATCAAGGGCTATCTCATGGAGCACTGGACCCTGCCCCGCACCCACTGGAAAAAAGAACTCTACAGTGTAGTGGAGTTGCGTTTTGGTCCACAGGGGGAACGACGTGGGTTCAGGATGATCCGCTCTTCTGGAGACCCTTATTTTGATCAGAGTGTAGAAAAGGCCGTTACAGAGCTGGATAAACTCCCCTCTCCACCGGGGAAGGAGTTATCCTTGAGTGTTAAATTTGATCCTGAAGAGAAATATTAGCATATGAAATATATGGTTGTTGTGCTGCTGTGGGTGATGCTTGGCTCAGGAGCAGGTGGGGCGTTTGCAGCTGATATAGAGATAACTACCCCGGGGCGGATAGCTATTCCTACGGGGCAACCGAAATTTTTACCCCTGGGCCCGAGCGACCCTGAAGTAGAGCGCACCATAGCCGAAGTGCTCACCCACGATCTGGATCTGAGCGGGATGTTTGAAATTATTCCGCGGGAAGCGTACCTGGATGATGCCGGGAATCTGACTCTGACCAGTGCTGAGGTGAACTTTTCCCAGTGGAAATTTCTCGAAGCACAGTTGCTTATCAAAGGAGCGTATCGTGTCAAAGGGGAACAACTCGAACTTAAGGTCCGCCTCTTTGATGTAGATAAGCGGCGCCTTCTTACGGGGCATAACTACAAGGGGACACAAAGCGAACTGCGCCGCATGTTGCATCGCTTTGTGGATGAGATTCTTGAAACCTTAACCGGAACTCGTGGTACGTTTGATTCCAATATTGCATTTATCTCCAGTGCGACTGGCAACAAAGAACTTTACCTCAGTGATATTGACGGCCATAACGTCAGACGTATTACCAATCACCGCAACCTGGTACTGAATCCGGACTTCGGTCCTGGGGGGCGCGAACTGATATTTACCTCTTACCGAGAGGATAATCCTGATCTGTACCGCCGCAGCATTTCCAGTGCAGCAGAGGCGCGCATCTCCGCGCGAGAGGGGCTCAATATCGCGGCGCGCTACAGTCCTAACGGCAGGGAATTGGCTGTCACGCTGTCAAAGGACGGGAATGCGGAACTGTACCTGCTCGGGGCTAACGGCAAAATCCACAAACGCCTTACCAACGCCTGGGGTATTGATGTAGATCCGAGTTGGAGCCCGCTCGGGGACAAGATCGCGTTTGTTTCCAACCGCCACGGCAACCCGCATATCTTTGTTCTTGATCTCCTCAGTGGAAAGATCGAACGCCTGACCCGGAATGGAAAATACAATGCGACCCCGGCGTGGAGCCCGGATGGCGAGTGGATTCTGTTTGCGCGTCTCGAAGAGGGGGTATTTAACATCTACCGTATTCGCTCCGATGGCACTGACGAGCATCCGATAACATTCGGTGCTGGAAATAAAGAGCATCCGCGCTGGAGTCCGGATGGACGCTTTATTGCGTATTCTGACGATATCTCCGGAGAGAAGCGCCTCCATATCATGCGTGCAGATGGTACAGGGACGCGTGAGATTCGTTCTCTGCCTGGTGCAACCAGCCATCCGGCGTGGGGAAAGCGCTGAAGATCGCTGCCGGATCTGTGCATTGACAATAGCGCACACTTGCTCTAGATTGAAAGATCGACAACGTCATTATCCAGAGTGGTGGAGGGAACTGGCCCGATGAAACCACAGCAACCGGCCCGAAGCGGGTGACAGGTGCTAATTCCACCCTTCAAAAGAAGGGAAAGATGGGGCGAAGTCTGACAATACCTGGTTCTGCTCTTGTATTGAAAGACCCTTTCCCCTCTGCTGGATAGGGTCTTTTTGTATATTCGGGGGTTAAATCATTGGAACAGACCGATCTTGTAACTACCAGGTATGTAACGTTTGATACCGACCTGCGCCTCGAGAGTGGGCGTCTGCTCGGTCCCTTTACCATTGCATACGAAGCCTATGGCACCCTCAACTCTGCGGGGGACAATGCCATTCTGGTGACCCACGCCTGGACCGGGGACTGCCACGCTGCCGGACGGCATCACCCTGATGATCGCAAACCCGGGTGGTGGGACAATCTCATCGGCCCGGGTAAGGTTCTCGATACCTCACGCTTTTACGTGATATGTGCCAACGTCATCGGCTCGTGTAAAGGCTCTACAGGGCCTGCGAGCATCAATCCCAAAACCAAGCGCCCCTATCGTCTGAGTTTCCCTCTGGTTATGGTGCGCGATATGGTGCACGCGCACAAGCATCTGCTCGATCATCTCGGGATAACCTCTCTGGTGACGGTGATTGGTGGGAGTATGGGGGCAATGCAGGCGGTGGAGTGGGGAATTCTCTATCCTGAATTTACCCGTTCCATCATCCCTCTTGCCGGAACCGGGAGGACTTCGCCCATGGCTATCGCCCTCAATGCCATTGCGCGCCAGGCGATCTACAACGATCCCCTGTGGAAGAAGGGTAATTACAAGCCTGAGCACCCTCCGGCGAGTGGATTTGCGCTTGCGCGTGCGGTGGGACATATATCTTTTTTATCCGAAGAATCGATGGAGAAGAAATTCGGACGGCGTTTTTCCGCCCGCGACGGAATCTTTGATTTCTTCGGCCAGTTCGAGGTGGAGCGTTATCTGGGCTATAATGGCAACAACTTTGTTCCCAGATTTGATCCCAATTCCTTTCTCTATCTGGCGAAGGCGCTCGATCTGTACGATGTAGGCTGGAATTTCTCCTCCATGGAGGAGGCTCTTTCCCATTTGCACTGTCCGTCCTTATGGTTTGCGTTTACCTCTGATTGGCTCTACCGACCCGAGCAAACGGAAGAGGTGGTGGATATCCTCGCTGAGATCGGCAAGCCGGTATCCTATCACCTGATAGACTCAGATTATGGACACGACTCATTTCTGGTAGAGCCGCATAAATTTACCCCGTACGTAGTTGATTTCCTCGATGAGATTGCACGCGCACAGGGAGTCTGAACCTTACTCCGGTAGCAGAGGATCTTTACCTGTCAGGGCCTTGATTGTGTGTAGCAGGTCAGGATGTTCCTCTGCAAACGGATCCACCTCGATATCTATGCGGGTCTCTGGTTTTGTGTGGGCGTAGAGAGGGTCATAGTACTGCAGCATCAGTTTTTCGATCAATGTATCCCAATCCCTCAGCTCCAGGAGTTGATGCAGCTGATCTACCCGTGCATGCCCCAGGCGTGGCACCAGGGCGTTGACAGCGTGTGTAAAGGCCTCCGCGGGGAGGTTCTCCACATCGTAATCTTCCGCAATTTCCATAGCAGTGCTTCAAATTGCTTCTGACTTGGCTGCTGGGCACATCCGATGGCTCCGAAGGCACTGCCTCGGTGATTGGCGAGGGCCTCGAGATTCAGCACCGGCCACCCTTCCCGTTTCAGCTGTTCCAGAATCCGGGTTTTGCCCACCCCGGTAAGACCGCGCAATACCAGCATGCGCGCCCACCGGGCGTGCGCAAAATAATCGAGCACATGGCGCCTGAATACCTTGTGCCCGCCGCGGAGTTGAAACACCGGCAAACCACACAGGTGGAGGAATGAGGTCATAGCCGTACTGCGCAGGCCACCGCGCCAGCAGAACACAATGATGGGGCGCTTGTGCTGTTGATGAAGCTCCCTGATCTGGTTTATAACTCCGGGAAGACATGGGGAGATGATCTCCATCCCGCGCATGCGTGCCCGGGCCGCACCCTGCTGCTGGTGGATGGTGCCCACTTCAATGCGCTGCTCCTCAGTCAGGATTGGAATATTATATGCGCCTGGTATGGTAGCCTGGGCAAATTCACTCGGAGCTCGTACATCGATAAAGATAGAACCTTTATCCAGGTGAGTAACCGCCTTTTCAATCTCGATCTGCACGTGCGGGTTAAGCAGAGATGTTCCGCGTTTCATAGAAACCTGGTGGTGGATTATAGATTAATGTAAGGTGAGCCCACGTCAAGTGGCTCTTAGGTATTAGCGCTACATAGCCGCTGAACAGAGGGTTTTAAAATGAAGTACCCCCTTTCGCGCTCAGCAGGAGTAAGGTAATGTAAACGTAATTCGCCGGAAAAGCAATTGACACTTACCGGGCTACATGGTAGAAAACCCCGGTTGAAAAGAATGACTTGCGCAATATTAATAAAAAAGGAATTTCATGGCTGAAGACCGCAGAGAATTGTTCAAGTCCCTCGGTTTTCTGTCCAGCGTTGGCATTTGCATGGTTGCTTCCATCCTTATCGGGATGGCGATGGGCTACTATCTGGATCAGTGGCTGGGCACAGCACCATGGATGCTTTTGATTTTCCTCGGGTTCGGTATTGCCTCCGGTTTCAGAAATATATTTATTCTGACAAGGCGGGAACTGAACCGTCAACGTACTCAGGATGCCGCAGAGCAAGAGGAACAGCCTTGAGTGAGGAAGATCAGAATCTGCTCGCAGAAATGGCGCGGCGGAATTGGATCATCCTGGCGCTGCTGCTAGCACTCAGCGCTATGGCACGCAACCCCGATTTAACCC
>JAIVHC010000051.1 GCA_020201305.1 Geobacteraceae bacterium | reverse complement strand
ACCGGAATTGCAACAGAGGAGAAAATCTCCGCTCACATCCTGCGCTTGCTCTTTCACCCGGCCCTGGGCTCCTGCTTCAGGCATCCCACATCCCCGCGTAGGCGGGAGCTTCTGCTCCTGCAGCGTCCTGCACCCCACCGCCACTTCCAGTGCGCCGGCCGCTCCGAGGCAGTGCCCCACACTCCCTTTGATTCCGTGGACAGGTGGCATATGCTCCCCGAACAGGGCTTCAAAGGCAGTGAGTTCCATGGCATCGTTATATATGGTACCGGTCCCGTGGGCATTGATGGCGCTGATTTGAGATGCCTCCACATGCGCTTGATTCAGGGCGCAGGTGCAGGCACGTATCAGGCCATTGCCATCGCGTGCCGGCGCGGTGACATGGTGGGCATCATTGGCCGCACCCCAGCCATTTATATAGCCCCCAATTTTCAGATCTTCCCGGCGTGCTCTCTCTTCGCTCATAAGAACCACAGCGGCGCCCGCTTCCCCGAGGGTCAGGCCCTGACGCTGCTGATCAAAGGGGCGACATGGATATGGTGAAAGAGCCTGCAGGGCGGAGAAACCGGAAAACACAAATTCACTCAGCAAGTCTGCGGCATACACCAGCACCACATCCGTCTTTCCATGTGCAATCAGCGCCGCACCCCGCGCCAGTGCCAGGGTGGAAGAGGCACATGCGGCATTAATATTCCACCCCGCATCTGCAAGGCCGAAGCGGGTACGGACCTTTTCCAGCAGGGGTTCGAATAGCACACTGGGGACAGGACGGGCCGCATTACGCCGCGCAGCACTGAGACAGTCAATCTCTCCCTTGGTGGAGGCGAGCAACAGGCAGGTATCTGATGGGAGTGAGGGCAGTTGCGGAGCAAGCCGTGCCAGGATGGCGTCGAGTCCCGAGGACTGCTCCGGAGTCCGGGCCAGCTCTACCCCGTGGATACACGCACCACAGGTGGAGATATAGTTGCTGCAGTCAAAACGCTCCAGCTCAGCGATTCCACTGCGCCCCTGCATCAGTCCCTGCCACAGAGATTCGGTGCCTTCCCCCAGCGCACTCAGGGTGGCGCATGTGGTGATAGCTACCCTGCGCATCCCGCCTCCGTCAACTCCCCGTCACGCCAGCGCGCGCGGAACTCGGCGTAAAAATCCGGTGGCAGCATCAGCACTTCGCCCGCGGCATTGAGGAGCAACTGCACCGAATATCCGGTGGAGGTTATCTGCCCCTGGGCATTGCGCAGAATAAATTCGTGATTCAGGCGGGTCGCATCGGACCAGTGCAACAGCGCCTCAATGGTAAAGGGATCGCCAAAGCGCAGGGGGAGTTTGTAATCCACGTGGAACTGTTTAATGGGCGCGGCAATGCCACGATCATAAAAATCCATGTAGCCGATACCAAACTTCTCTCCCAGGAGCACGCGTCCGTCCTCAAAATAGCTCGGATAACGCCCGTGCCACACAATCCCCAGCGCATCCACCTCTTCAAAGCGCACCACCCGCTCCACGCAACAGCGCAGGGGCGCAGGGTCGGTGTCGGAGTGTTTGAAATATCCTCTTGCCACGCTTAAACCGCCTTCTCTTCAAATATCAGGGTCATGCTCGAAGCTTCCTGCCCCTGTGCTCTCAGGGTGGCATTACATATCCACTGCCCGAGGGTATAGCGCCATGCCAGCTCCACCTCAATAGTCGTTGCAGGCCCAAGCTGCTGCGCAAACTTGGCACGTTTCACCCCCACAAAAGCTGCGCCTGCGGGGAGAGCCTGCTCCGCGAGCATCTGGGCCATCAGGGTCTGCAGCATCGCCGGAAGGATGGGCATGCCCGGAAAGTGGCCGCTGAAGCCGGTAAATTCAGGCGCAAAACAGAACCTGCGCCGCGCATTGCCTCTCTGCTCTATGCCCGAAGCGCTTATTTCAGCTGCGTCCAGGGCGGATGCTTCAATTTCATCCCGAATATAACTCATTTATTCCTGCCTGATCTCGTTGAGGGTAAGGGTCAATTTCATGCGGCGCTCCGGATTGTGCAATACAATACGCGCGGGGATTGCCACATCTCCCGACTCCAGGGCGTAGGCGCGGTAGTCGGCATACAGCACCTGCCATTTCGCCGCGGCGGATTGAAGGCGGGTACGGCGAAGGTTGCCCGCACAATCAAAAATAAATTCGAGCTCTTCATCAGCGTTTTCCGTAAAACCGCTTTGCACCAGACGCTGATAATGGCCGCGATGTTCGAGATTATCACCCAGGCGCGGGCGCGGGGCCAGGAACATGCGGCGCAGGCTGTTACCCACCCCGGTGGCAAACCCTTCAATTTCATGGATCTGCGGCAGCGCGCGCATCAGTTCCTCGGAGTGCGCATCAACATGCAGATCAAATACTACCAGCCCCATTTCGTTCAGGGCAACCAGGCGCACCTCTCGTTGTTTAAGATCAAGGCGCACAAAGCCTTCCAGGGCGGTTTTGCGTGTTCCGATCTCCAGCAGCGCGCTCTGGCGCAGACGCCAGATCTGCCCCTGGTTGAGCCAGTGGTTCCGGACCAGCTTCTGCTTAGAGGTGTCAGCGCTGCAACCAGAGGGCAGGTCGAGCCTTGGCGTTGCCGGAGCGCAACTGCTCAGCAGCAGAAGCGAAATAATCCAGATGTTCAGGTAGCGGCGCATTCAAATATCCTCTACAGTATGATTCTGACCCTGAAACGCCGGGATCACCAGCACCGCCGCAGGCACCGCTGCACTGATCCCGAGCAACACCGTGATCCCGATAGAGAACAGCGCCGGATGCTGCGCCAGTACCAGCACTCCGAAACCAATCAGGGTGGTAATTCCGGAAAGGAGGATGGCACGTCCGGATGCCAGGTGGATACGCTCGTGCCCCTGACACACCATGAAGATGCCATAATCCACTCCGAGGCCGATAATCAGAATCGATGCCACAACATTAAACATATTGAGTTCGAGCCCCAGCCAGCCCATGCCCCCGTACATGGCCACGAGTCCGGAAATGACCGGGATCAACGCCAGAAGAACCGGGGGCAGACGCCGGAACAACAGCACCAGAAAAGCCACCACCGCGAGACCGGCGCCGAGGATAAAACGTTTGAAATCCGCCCCCACCGCCTGCGCCAGGTGGGTCCCGAAGCGACTCTGCGACACCAGGGTTACGCCGGGTATCGGTTCAAGGGCGCGGCTCAGGGATTCAACCACTTCGGGCGTATCCGGCACCAGGGTCAGCACCCGATAGTGCCCTTCGGAACCCTCTACGCGCGTGGCGGGAGGCTGTATCAGCGCATCCAGCATCTGCCCCAGACCCCAGGCGCGAAGGCGCTCCGGCTCAAGCACGGGGGGCTTCTCCTCCAGGCGCTTCCGGAACGGCGCAAATGCGTGCGGCGCAAAGCCGTATCCGGCTGCTCTCCGCTGTATTGTCCGGGTAGCCGCGGATGCATGGGTATCCCAGAACTCCTCCCAGCGCTGCAGACGCGCATCCTGGGTCTGAGGCGAACTCAGGAGAGGTGCGACACTCACTGCCGATGCCTCCAGCCCTTCATCCTGCAACACCTTCCACACCTGCTCGTTGCGTGCCAGCGCCTCCACCAGTTCCGGTGCTGCGGCAAATATCAGGGCGCGCCCGCGCATGTCTCCCCAGTTTTGCGCCAGGTTCTGTTCCGCCTGGTGCAGATCCGCAGGGGTATAACTCAGCTGACGCAGGGAGCCGTTCACCTGCAGATCCTGTATGTACCACGCACCGGTAAGTACCAGCAGCAGCCATGCCCCAATCACCAGTGCCCGTCGCTGCGGAGATGCACACCAGCGTAAATACGCCCTGGGATGCGATTTTCGTGTGGATACTTTTTCCGGTGCAATAGGCGGCTGAACCAGATGGGGCAGCACGACCAATGCGAGTATCAGCGCAATGGCGATACCGCTGATGGCGAACACCGCGAGTTGGCGCTGTCCCGGCAGATCCGACCCCAGCAGAACCGCAAAAGCAGCCATGCTCGTAAGCGCACCGAACCTCACCGGGCGCGCTACCGCCTGCAGGCGTTGTGCCACTGAACCTGCCCCCTTTCGCAGGGCAAAATACACATGCAGCGCCGCATCGATGGTGATCCCGAGGAGTACGGCGCCGAACCCGAGG
>JAIVHC010000158.1 GCA_020201305.1 Geobacteraceae bacterium | reverse complement strand
GTATTTTATGCCTGAGCTGGATAAAGCTTTTGCTGAAATGCGCCCGAGTAAGACCCTGAATGCGATTATCGATGTTCTGTAATTACTTCGTGTGATTGCAAGATCCGATAACCATTAGGTTGTTGTGTACCACAAAAAAAGCCCGCCATCAGGCGGGCTTTTTTTGTGGTAAGAAGGATTCATCAAACAGGCATGTCTTTATGTTTGACGCAATAGGCTATTGGCATTTTTTCAAATTGTAAAACACCCTGCACCCGTTGTACTGCGCTACATTATCCAGATCATCCTCGATACGTAAAAGCTGATTGTACTTGCAGATGCGGTCTGTGCGACACAGTGAACCGGTCTTTATCTGCCCGGCATTGGTGGCTACCGCAAGGTCTGCAATGGAGGAATCTTCGGTCTCTCCGCTGCGGTGGGAAATAACCGCCGTATAACCGGCACGCTTTGCCATTTCAATCGCTTCCAGGGTTTCGGTAAGGGTGCCGATCTGGTTAACCTTTATCAGGATTGAATTGGCGATATTTTTTTCAATTCCTTCACGCAGGATCTTGGTGTTGGTAACAAACAGGTCATCGCCCACTATCTGAATTTTATCTCCGAGCTTATCGGTCATCAGCTTCCAGCCGTCCCAGTCATCTTCCGCCATCCCGTCTTCGATGGAGATGATTGGGTAGCGATCCACCAGGTCGGCGTAAAAGTCTACCATGTCCTGGGCACTTTTTTGTGCCTGCGGCTCATTGGCCATGTTGTAGATGCCGTCTGCGTAGATTTCGGAGGCGGCGACATCGAGAGCAAGGAGGATCTCATCCCCCGCTGCGTAACCGGCGCTTTCGATCGCTTCCATAATCACCTGCAGGGCTTCTTCATTACTTTTCAGATCCGGGGCAAAGCCACCTTCGTCACCTACTGCGGTGTTGTAGCCCTTACTTTTGAGAACTTTCTTCAGCGCATGGAAAATCTCCGCTCCCATCTGCAGTGCCTGCTTGAAGGTGGAAGCGCCCACAGGCATGATCATGAACTCTTGAATATCGACATTGTTGTCGGCATGCGCTCCACCGTTGAGGATGTTCATCATCGGAACCGGAAGCTCTTTAGCGTTGGGGCCGCCGATATACTGAAACAGAGCGAGGCCGGATTCATCTGCAGCTGCACGTGCACACGCAAGGGAAACACCCAGTATGGCATTAGCACCGAGGTTGGCCTTGGTTTCCGTGCCGTCGAGTTCAATAAGCTTCACATCGATTCCGGCCTGATCGGTTATCTCCCACCCAAGGAGGGAGTCGGCGATGATACGGTTTACATTGTCAACCGCCTGAGTAACCCCTTTACCCAGATAACGGTTAATATCACCGTCGCGCAGTTCCAGAGCTTCGCGCTCACCGGTGGAGGCACCGCTGGGAACTGATGCACGCCCGATGGCGCCGCTTTCAAGGTATACATCTACTTCAACGGTAGGATTACCGCGTGAATCAAGTATTTCGCGTGCATAAATTTCAGAGATACCACTCATGTTGCCTCCTTGTAGAGCTAGATAATGTCAGGAAAAGGGAAAACCGTGTTTTTGTTCCCGTGAATATGTAGTATAGTTCGCGCTGTATTTTATAGCACATACGCGCCTTGTTTTCGTAGTTTTTCCTTAGCTGATTTGCATGGGCGTTTTTTCTTTCCTGTCTTTGAAAGGATATTAATTGGGTAACACGTACAAATCAACCTACACCATGGATGATCCTGGACTTTTCCCGCAACTCGCAGGGGCGCACAACGCCAATCTTAAACAGATTGAAACCATGCTGGGGGTAAAGCTTGCAACCCGCGGGGATGAAATCACTATCCTCGCATCTGATCAATACAAATATGAGCTGGCGCAAGTGCTGTTGGAGCAGTTGGTAAATCTGGTGCGTAAAGGTTACCCCCTTTATGCCCCGGATATCGAATATGCCTTGAACATCTTGCGCATTGATTCGTCTACAAATCTGGCGGACATCTTTTTTGATACTATACTAATTTCCGCACGTAACAAATATATAGCCCCCAAAACGCTGGCCCAAAAGCAGTATATAGATGCTATTCGTGCCCAGGATGTCGTGTTTGGAGTGGGACCTGCCGGAACCGGGAAGACCTATCTGGCCATGGCGTTGGCTGTAGCTGCATGGCAGCAGAAGCAGGTGCGGCGTATCCTGTTGGTGCGTCCGGCAGTGGAGGCGGGAGAAAAGCTCGGCTTCCTCCCCGGAGATATTGCGGAAAAGGTCAATCCGTATCTGCAGCCCCTGTATGATGCTTTGTTCGATATGCTGGAGGTAAAGAAAGCGCAGACGTTGATTGATGAGGGACTTATCGAGGTTGCTCCTCTCGCTTTCATGCGCGGTCGCACCCTCAATGATGCCTTTATCATACTCGATGAAGCCCAGAACACCACCACTGAGCAGATGAAAATGTTTCTCACCCGAATCGGGTTTGGAAGCAAAGCGGTGATAACCGGTGATACAACCCAGATAGATTTGCCCACAGGCAAGCGCTCTGGTTTGCTGCAAGCGCTGGAAATACTGCAGAACATTGAAGGGGTCGGAATAAACACTTTCAGCGATATAGATGTGGTACGCCACCCGATTGTACAGCGCATCGTGCGGGCCTACTCCGCCTTGGATTAATAAATAGACCATGTCGAATAAAACCAATACCACGCAAACACACAGTGGCAAACAGAAGGTTAACAAGGGGCGCAGTAAAAAAGTTGAATCTGAAAAGTTACTGCGTCGCCAGCGCTATGCCATGCTGTTTCTTCTCGCCCTGGTTCTTACACTTATCATTGTTCCTACCGGGGGGTTTGTCCCTGCCTATTTTGCCGCAGGGGAGATAGCTGCACGCGATATCAAAGCGCCGCATGACTTCCTGATCCCGGTGCCGGAAATCACAGAGGAAAAGAGCCAACAGGCCGCGAATGCTGTGCTCCCTGTGTATGACTATGACATGCGCCCGAGTCGTTCTCTGGCTCAGGGGATAAGTAGAGTACTCCAGATCTATGCGCCCGATTCTGATACCGGGGGGGAGATGCGTTACTCCCTGGAACAGGCACAGCATCAGGATATGGTGCGGGAGCTTCTGGGGATTGAATTGAATGCAGAACAACATCAGTCTCTGGTGCTTTTGAGTAAGGATTCTGAGTTTGTATCTCAGTTTCGGAAGGCGGCTACTGAAATCCTTTCCGGCTACATTGTAGAAAGCACCGACCTGTTTTTTGCCAACTGGCGTGGAGCCATAACCCTGAAGAACCTTGCTTCCGGGCAGGAGGAGCTGGTTACAGATATCCAGTCGATCCGGAGTCGTGCAGGAACTGTGGCAGCATTGAAGTCAGAACTTGTGCTACCTGAAAAGCTCCAGTCCGAGTTCAATACCCTGCTCGATCTGATTCACCAGCTTCTGCGTCCCAACCTTACCTTTAACCAGAGTGAGACAGAAAGCAGGCGCCAGAAGAGTTCCGCCGCAGTTTCTCCAGTACTCTCTCAGATTAAGCGCGGAGAGATGATCGTGCGAGAAGGGGAGCGAGTCAGCGCGGAACAGGCGCGTGTGCTGCACATTCTCCAGGGCGATTCAGCGGATATTCTGAAGACGGTACGTACCGCAGCAGGTCTATGGTTGGCCATTGTATTGTTGTTTTACGCCGTGCATAAGTTTGCACGTGTCAATATTCGTAAATACTCCCCCGATTCGCGTGATCTGCTCTTTCTGGCAAGTGTTTTTGTCGCCGCGTTTGTCCTTGCGAAGATGGGTATTTTTATCTCAACCGCCATGCAGAGCGCATTTCCGTACATCGATTCGGTGTGCTACTACTATGCGCTGCCTTTTGCGGCTGCAGCGATGCTGGTCCGGATTGTCATCAATTCCGAAACCGCCATGGTGTTTTCGGTACTGTTTGCCCTTCTGACCGGGTTACTGTTCGGCGACAATATTTTCATCTCTATCTATGTGCTGATCGGAAGTCTGGTTGCGGCTCATAGTGTCAAATACTGCATGTCACGCAGCAGTTTGTTTCGTGCCGGTCTCATATTGTCTGTGGTCAACATGGCTACGGTGGGAGCTATATATGCGGTCGCAGCTATCATCATTCCATCATGGTGGGGTTATTGGTAGAAAACGCTGCAGAATCGATAGGGGCGAATCCGCTTCTCGCACGCGTAGCAGCGTACTATCACGATATCGGCAAAATAAAAAAGCCTTTATATTTTTCAGAAAACATAAAGAGCCAGAGTAATAAACACGATAAGCTTGCACCATCCATGAGCGCCCTCATCCTGACCTCGCATGTCAAAGATGGAGTTGAGCTGGCCCGGGAAAGTAAATTGGGGGATGTCCTGATCAACATTATCCGCCAGCACCATGGGACCTCGCTGATAAAATTTTTCTACGATAAGGCGCAGCAGCAGTCGAAAGGAGAAGTGGTAAATGAGCAGGATTATCGCTATCCGGGTCCGAAACCTCAGAGCCGAGAAGCCGCTCTCATCATGCTTGCCGATGCGGTTGAAGCAGCAGGGCGAACCTTGTCGAATCCAACTTCGGCGCGTATTCAGGGTATGGTGCAGAAGATTGTTAATAAAATTTTTATCGACGGACAGCTCAATGAATGTGATCTTACGCTCAAGGACTTACATCAGATAGCTAAGAGCTTTAACCGTATTCTGGTGGGAATTTTCCATCAGCGCGTGGAATATCCGGAGCCAGCTTATAAAGAGCGTGCCAAAGAGGATAAAAAAAGCGCTCTGAGCGAACCCAAAGGACAAGATAGTGGAGATTTACATAGAGAACCAGCAGAGCCGCCCGTTCAACCAGGAGAAGTTACAACTGATAGCATTGAGGATCTTAAGCGCCTTGGGATGTCCTGAGAGGGCTGAGCTATCTGTTCTAATTATAGATGATGCCGCCATTCAGGAGATCAACCGTGATTATCTTGAGCGCGACCGTCCTACCAATGTTATATCTTTTTCCCAACAGGAGGGAGAAACCCCGGTCGTCCCGGGGGCAGAAGTGCTGCTGGGTGATGTGGTAATTTCTGCTGATACGGCGTCCCGCGATGCACAGGAGGCGGGGATTTACATGTTTGCGGAACTGGTATTTTTGCTCCTGCATGGGATTTTACATCTTCTGGGGTATGATCACGAGCGTGGAACACAGGAGGATGCGAAGCGTATGGAGGCAAAAGAGCAGGAGATCTATGCCCTGCTGCAGACAGAAGGGCTTATATAAGCAGGATGCTCAGAATTATATTCTATTTTATTGGGGAAAGTTAGATGGATGATCATGAATCTGGTGACAGGCGTAGCTCTTTCTGGCGCAATTTATTCGGTTTTAAACGCCGCAAGGTAAGCGCCGAAGATGAATTACATGAGCTGATCGAACTTTCGGAACGGCAGGGGCTGATCAATGCCGAAGAAGGAGAGATGTTCAGTTCTATCATTGAATTCGGGGATACCATCGTGCGTGAAGAGATGATTCCGCGAACGGAGATGCACTGCTGCTCTGTGGATGCATCGCTGAGCGAAATGATAGGCGTGATAATCCGCTATGGACACTCGCGGATCCCTGTGTATGAAAACTCGGTGGACCAGATTGTAGGTCTGGTTTATTCCAAGGATCTGCTGAAATACTGGGGGAAGTCGGATGAAGAAGTGAGCTTGCGCGATCTTATGCGCACCCCCTATTTTGTTCCGGAAACCAAACGCATTGAAGAGTTGCTGCATGAATTCAGAAGCAAGCAGGTACATCTGGCGATAGCTATAGATGAGTACGGGGGTACTTCAGGTCTTATTACCCTTGAAGATCTGATAGAGGAGATCATCGGCGATATTAAAGATGAGTATGATGCTGAAGAGAGGCTGCTGGTGGAGGATGAGGATGGAAGTATCATTGTGGATGCACGCCTCAATCTGTGTGAGCTTGAAGACCACTATGATATGGATGAAATCCCCCGCGCCCAGTTTGACTCGGTCGGTGGGCTGCTGCTCCATGAACTGGGGCGTCTGCCCGAAGTTGGTGAATCCATCTCCTGCTGCGGGCTGGAATTTGAAGTGCTGAATAGTGACAAACGCGCCATTCACAGTGTAAAGGTAACCAGGATATATAATGCCAATGATGAGTCTTCAACTGCTGAAGACCTCTAAATCTGATATAGCCGCCGCTTTTGCCGGGCTCCTTTCGGCTCTTCCTTTTATCTGGCCCTATTCAGCCTGGATGGCAGCGCTTGCGTGGATAAGCCTCGTTCCGTTGGTGTTGGCGAGTATTGATCGACCCTGGCGCCGGGGTCTCATTGCCGGGGTGTGTTTCTTTGCCCCGGTTTTGTACTGGCTCAATCATGTAATGATTGATTACGGTGGTCTCCATCCGCTCGCTTCCCTGGGGTTGTATCTGCTCCTGGTAATATATCTGGCCATGTTCTGGGGCGCGAGTTGCTGGTGTTCTATGCGCATAATTAACAGGTGCGCCCTGCCGTTGTCCCTGGTTTTCCCTCTGGTATGGATTGGGTTTGAGTTTCTGCGCAGCAAGCTCCTTACCGGTTTCCCCTGGGGCAGTATTGTATACTCGCAGGCAGCCCTCCCGCTTCTGGTGCAGAGCGTGGATACCGGAGGTATATGGGTGCCAATGCTGGTGCTGCTTCTGATGAATTGTGCCATTGCCGGAATCTTGAGGGGCCTCTGGTGCGGACCGGCCGCGAGAGACCTTAACTGGAATAAGATACCGTGGATGCCCGTTGGGGCCGCTTTGATCCTTTTTGTTCTCAATGCCACATATGGTTACTACGCGCAGCAACATGAACATCAGATCAGCATTAATGATGCCGCTACTTCAGGTGTGGATGGGGAAACTCAGGCATTGGATGTTGTCCTGATTCAGGCCAACATTGATCAGCATCAGAAATGGCTCAGGAGTCATCGCGCCCCAACCCTTAATCTATATACCGACATGAGCCGTAAGTATCCTGCAGCGGATTTGATTGTATGGCCTGAAAGTGCAACCCCATTTTATTATGCTCTTGAACCACGTTATGCAAATAAGGTTAAAGAGCTTGCGCGCGAACTGAAAGTTCATTTGCTGTTTGGCAGCCCTGCACGCGAACAAATGCCCCAGGGGTACACCTATCTTAATAGTGCCTATCTCCTGGATCCGAAGGGTGAAACAGTGGAACGCACCGACAAGGTGCATCTGGTGCCTTTCGGCGAGTATGTGCCCTTGAGCTCCGTGCTCGGGTTTGTGGATAAAATGGCAGTGGGGGTGGGCGATTTTCGCCCTGGAAACCTCAAACTACTCCCTTTGTCCAGGGGCAAAGCCGGGGTTCTGATCTGCTATGAGGCAATATTTCCGCACTTGGCGCGAACCCAGGTGGCCATGGGCGCTGGCATACTGTTCAACCTCACTAATGATGCCTGGTTCGGGGATACACCGGCTCCACATCAGCATTTGCAGATGGCACGCTTTCGTGCTCTGGAAAATCGCCGCTGGTTGGCGCGCTCTGCCAATACCGGCGTATCAGCTCTGATTGATCCCTATGGTACAGTGCATGATCCTACGCATATTTTTGAAGCCGGAGTGGTTACCGGGCGTATGTCTTTCCGCGAAAATCTGACGTTATATACGCGTTACGGAGATGTTCTGGCGTGGACTGCGCTTGCGGTTCTGGTGGGATGGATGTGGCAGAGCCGGAAAAAAAGTCTGTCAGCGCGGGGGTAGCTGTGGCACAATGTTAAGCTTTGTCTCCTTGAGAGATATCTTGGAGTACAGTGGTGCATTAATTTGAGGAGGATATTTTAATGTTTCGGGAAGAAAATGAACAGCTCAATCAGCTCAGTGCAAAGCTGGAAGAGCTGAGGAGGTATCTTTGACCTCGATGCCAAACGCGAAAAGATTGAGGAGTTGGAAGCTGAAATATCTGAGCCCGATTTCTGGAATCAACAGGAGAATGCGCAAAAACGCTTGAAAGAACGCAATAAGATTGAGCGTGTGGTTGAGTCATGGGAGCAGGCATATCAGAACTACGAAGATGCCCAGATACTTGTCGAACTTGGAGAAGATGCACAGGATGAAAGTGTGCGCGCCGAGGTGCAGAATCTGTTGACCAAAGCGCAGGATCAGGTGGCTCGGATCGAGTTTGCCCGCATGCTCTCCGGTACGCACGACGATAGTAATGCTATCTTTAGTATCAATGCCGGAGCAGGAGGTACGGAAGCTCAGGATTGGGCGGAAATGCTGCTGCGTATGTATCTGCGTTTTTGCGAGCAAAAGGGATTCAAAACCGAAATCACCGACTACCAGACTGGAGATGATGCCGGAATTAAGGGCGTGACTTTTACTGTCGAAGGTGATTACGCCTACGGTTGGTTGCGCTCGGAGATGGGGATACACCGACTGGTGCGTATCTCGCCGTTTGATGCCGCATCTAAACGGCATACTTCCTTTTGCTCGGTGTTTGTGTTCCCCGACCTCGATGATAGCATCGAGATAGAGATCAACGAGAACGATCTCAAAATTGATACCTACCGTGCGAGTGGCGCAGGAGGGCAGCACGTTAACAAGACCGATTCTGCCATCCGCATAACCCATATCCCCACGGGAATTGTCGTAGCCTGTCAGAGCCAGCGCTCCCAGCTTAACAACAAGGCTGAAGCGATGCGCCAGCTCAAAGGGCGATTGTATGAGATGGAGGAGCAGAAACAGGAGGAGGAAGCCAGCGCTATCTCCGGGGAGAAAAAAGAGATTGGCTGGGGCAGTCAGATCCGTTCTTACGTCCTCCACCCGTACCGCATGGTGAAGGACCACCGCACCGGTTACGAAGTGGGAAATACCGATGCCGTCCTGGATGGAGATATAGAAGGTTTCATCGAGCACTACTTAATGGCGGACTAAAATTGTAGATGTAGTAGTTCCGGGAATTTACATGCTCGGATTTGGATTGATCTGAACTGTGGTTTTCACGCTTTTAGCCCCCCCTGGGACTGTGTATGTTGATAATGCCTCTGGATAACCGGGTTGCGGGTATCTGAGCCACAGGATTATGCAAGATGCACAGTCATTTGTTCAGATATCAAAAGTATTTAGATAAATAAATAATGCTTTCGCAGAAAGCCAAAAATTAGAGGGCTAGGCAAAAAGCGCCAAATGCAAGGCGCGTGATTATCGAGCAATGAGGCGTACTTACGTACGTCGAAGCAGTGAGATAATTACAGCAACGCAGCAGTTGGTGAGTTTTTGCGACGCCATCAGAAAATAATTCCTGGTCAATAGGCGGGATGAGATATGAAAGGAAGAGCAGAGAAAAATGCAGAACGCAGAAGAGAATGAGCTGGTCGCTCAGCGTCGAGGCAAGGCTGTATCCCTTCGGGAACAGGGGATTGATCCTTATAGCAACAATTTTCGTGTAGAACATGTTGCAGCAGATGTGCAGCGTGATAATCCCGACCCCGAAGCAGGGGCGCAGGAGGAAAAGGTCTATATAGTCGCCGGGCGCATCATGGCGCGACGCAGTTTTGGCAAGGCAGCGTTTGTCCAATTGCAGGACAGAAGTGGACGGTTGCAGCTCTACGTGGCGAAAAAAGAGTTGGGTGAGGAGATGTTCGATGTTTTTGCCAACCTCGACATCGGTGACATTATCGGAGTCACCGGCAGCGCGTTTTTCACCAAGACCCAGGAGTTGTCTCTGCGGGTAAAGACCCTGCAGGTGTTGACGAAATCGCTTCAGCCTCTACCGGAGAAGTGGCATGGTCTCAAGGATGTTGAGACCCGGTATCGCCAGCGCTACCTTGATCTCATCGTCAATCCTGAAGTAAAGGATGTGTTTGTCAAGCGCAGCCAGATCATCAGTCTGATGCGCACCTTTATGCAGGATCGCGGCTATCTGGAGGTGGAAACCCCTATGATGCAGCCGGTTGCGGGGGGCGCTACAGCCAAGCCGTTTGTAACGCACCACAACACTCTGAAGATGGATCTGTTTCTGCGCATCGCGCCTGAATTGTATCTCAAGCGTTTAGTTGTAGGTGGTCTTGAGCGCGTGTTTGAAATCAATCGCAATTTCCGCAACGAAGGAATTTCCATTCAGCACAATCCTGAATTTACCATGATGGAGTTTTATCAGGCTTACGCCAACTACCATGATCTTATGGACATGACAGAAGAGATGATTTGCCATATTACGCGTGAGGTGTGCGGCAGCCAAAGCATCACCTACGGCGGGCGCGAGGTCAATATGAAAGCGCCGTGGCAGCGTATGAGTGTGCGGGAAGCGATTGTGAAATACGGAGATATCAACCCTGAGGATCTTGAAGATCATTCCAAAGCCTTAGCCTATGCGCGAACCCTCGGGCTTGACTTTGATGATTCCATCGGGCATGGCAAGTTGCTCACTGAAATTTTTGATGAAGTTGCGGAACCCAGAATCTGGAATCCCACCTTTATTACCGAATACCCCACTGAGGTTTCGCCGCTCTCACGCCGCAACGACGACAATCCTGAAGTGGTGGATCGGTTCGAGCTTTTTATAGTAGGACGCGAATTGGCCAATGCCTTTTCTGAGCTCAACGACCCCGAAGACCAGAGGGGACGCTTTGAAAGTCAGCTGGCGGAGAAGGAAGCCGGCGACGAAGAGGCCCACGCCATGGACGAAGACTACGTGCGCGCCCTCGAATATGGTTTGCCCCCCACAGCAGGGGAAGGTATCGGTATCGACCGTCTGGTAATGCTCCTCACTGATTCAGCCTCAATTCGCGATGTGATTCTGTTCCCGCAGTTGCGCCCCGAAAGCCACTAAGGGTCCATTATCTTCAAGTCCGATATTGTGAAGGGCATCCAGGCACTTTAACCTGTGCTGGGTAATATTATGCCGTTGTCAGATACAGGAAAGTTGAAAATAGATGCGATATGAATGGCTGATCGGCCTGCGCTATCTGAAGGCGAAACGCAAGCAGACATTTATTTCGGTTATCAGTTTCATCTCGGTGGCTGGGGTAGCTCTGGGTGTTGCTGCTCTCATTCTTGTGCTCGCGATAATGACCGGTTTTCATGACGGAGTACGGCAGCAGATCCTCGGCAATGTCCCCCATGTGCTGGTGCAGAACCGCGGGGCGGATATCCCCGACTGGCAACAGAACCTCGAACGTATTCGATCTGTGTCAGCGGCAGTAAAGGAAGCAGAGCCCTTCGTGAGTAAAGAGGTGATGCTTCTTGCGGGCGAGAATGTTGCTGCCGCCAATATTAAGGGGGTAAGGAAAAGCAATCGCATTTTGCAGCTTGAATACGATACCGGTGCTTTTCCTCAACCCATTGGGGTGCAAAGCGCTCTTTTCGATGCTTCCAGGACGAGACCAGGCATAGTCATTGCGAGGGATACTGCAGCTACTCTGCGGGTAGGCGTCGGGGATCAGATTCAAGTCATTCCCCCGGACTTTTCTTTGACTCCCTATGGCATAATTCCTAAAATCCGTCCCTTTGAGGTAGTTGCCATTGCGCGCCACAAGGGTGGCTTTCTTGATGCATATTATGCCTACATAACCCTGGAACAGGCGCAGAGTTTTGTCGGAGAGCCGGGAAAGGTAAGTGGCATTGAAGTTGAACTGGAACATTTCGATCAGGCTGCCGCCATTGCACAGTCTTTGCGCCAGGAATTGGATTATTCCTATTCGGTTAGATCGTGGGAGGATATGTTCGGTTCCTTTCTGGCAGCGCTGAAGTTAGAAAAGCTGGGATTGTTCATTATCCTCGGTATTATCGTGGTTGTTGCAGCGTTTAACATCGGTACTACCCTGATAATGGTAGTGATGGACAAACAAAAGGATATCGCAATTCTACGCTCCATGGGTGCAACAGCCTCTAGTATTATGCAGATATTTATGATCCAGGGTTTGATGATCGGTATATCTGGAACAGCAGTTGGAAGTGCCCTGGGGGTAACCCTGGCGTTGAACATTGATGCTGTCATCACCTGGATTGAACAGAAGCTCAATGTAACCATATTTGATACTACCGTATACGGGATGGATCACTTCCCATCCCAGGTGGTAACTTCCGATGTAATTACCGTTGTGATCACTGCATTTGTTATCTGTTTACTTGCAACTATCTATCCGGCACGGCGTGCTGCACGGAATGATCCCGCCGAATCACTGCGTTATGAATAGAGGGATGGGGATATGACGCAGTCACATACTTTACTTGAAGTTAACGGGCTGGAAAAACATTTCAGAGCAAGTGGAAAAGAAGTGCACGTTTTGCGTGGCCTCAACTTTTCTGTGATTCGGGGAGAACGTGTCGCAGTAGTGGGGGAATCAGGCTCGGGCAAAACCACTCTCATGCATATTCTTGGAACCCTCGATCGGCCCAGTGCAGGCAAATGTCTGTTCAATGGTGAGGATCTTTTTGCCTATAAAGCCGCAGATCTGGATGCGTTTCGCAACCAGTACATGGGGTTTGTGTTCCAGTTTCATCAACTTTTAGGCGAATTTAATGCGCTTGAAAATGTGATGATGCCTGCCCTTATCAGCGGATCTGAAAAGGCTGAAGCCAGAGAGCTGGCCCAAGTATTGCTTGAGCAGGTGGGGCTTGCACAACGCGCGACACATAAACCGGGGCAACTTTCCGGCGGAGAACAGCAGCGCGTTGCCATCGCGCGTGCTCTGGTGCTGCGTCCGCAGCTTTTGATTGCGGATGAACCTACCGGCAATCTCGATTCGGTTACCTCAGCAGGTATCTTCGCTCTTCTCAACGATCTACATGCAGAATATAACCTGACCATGGTAGTGGTTACGCATAATATGGAACTTGCCGGGCAAATGGATCGGATACTCCAACTCAAAGACGGTGTTCTTGAATCGCTGTGAGAGATTTTTGCCTCATACGCCACAGTGGGGTAGAGAAATAAACTCTTCCCCAGGGCGATTTGGTGTTTACGTATCCCGAAGCTTTTTCTACAATGCCCGCGTTTTGTCTATAAGGAAGCAAGAGAGCGCTGTAAAGCGCCGGGATGCAAGGAATAGCACCGCGTAAGCGTTCTGCATGTTCCCGTGTAGGTTTTATAGTACGTACAGTACGTGTATTCAGGAGAAGTTATTTGATGCAACAACGCATTTTAGTTTTATTTGTATTATTTTTTCTTGCAGCCGTTAATCTTGGCGCGGAAACCCTGACCTTTGATACTGTGCGTATTGATGGGGTGAAGCGTATAGATAAGGCAGTAGTAGAAGAGGCTGTGCGGGCGACCTCCGGCACTCCGGTGAGCAAGGCAGCCATCGATTCAGATATACGTTCCATTTACTCTCTGGGGTATTTCAGGGATATCGAAGCGCGTATAGAGCGCGATGGTGATCTGATGACTTTGGTGTATGAAGTGGATGAGCGCCCCCTGGTGCGCAAGATTCGCACGGTTGGCAACGAGGAGCTCAAAAGTTCCAAGATACGTGGTGTTATTGCCTTGCGTATTCCCGGGATTCTGCGCGCGCGTGATCTGAAAGAAAGCGAAAATGCCATCCGCGCCATGTACAAGGAAGAGGGATTTTACGCGGTGGAAGTTTCAAGCCGTGTGGATGTGAGTCAGGGTAATGAAGCTACCGTCTACTTTGATATTACTGAAGGAAAAAAAGTCACCATTGACGATATTGAATTTGAAGGCAATACGGTTTTTTCCGATCGCAAGTTGCGCGGCTTTATCCAGACCAAAGAGTGGTGGATTTTTTCCTGGATTACCAGTGGCGGCAAATACAATGAAGGGATGTTGCAAAATGATCTGATGATAATCAAGGATCAGTACTTTAATGTCGGCCACGTCAGGGTGGACGTCAAACAGCCGCATATTGTTCTTTCAGAAGATCGGACGGAGATGGATATCTTCGTCGAAATTGATGAGGGACCGCAGTACAATGTCGGGTCAGTGGATATTAAGGGGGATTTGCTTCTGGATAAGGAAGAGATGCTTGATCAGCTTGACTTCACCCCCGGCGAAGTATTCAGCCGTGAGAAAATGCGTAAAAACATGGACAGACTAGACAGTCTGTATTCCAATCGCGGCTATGCATATGTAAATGTTGTGCCGCAAACCCTCATCGATGATGAGAAGAAGGAAGTGAATCTGACCTTTAAGATTGAGCAGGGGATTCAGGTGGAGATCGGACGCATCAACATCAGCGGGAATACCAAAACCCGGGATAAAGTAATCCGGCGTGAAATGACCCTGGTAGAGGGGGATCTCTTCAGTTCCGGACGTTTGGAGAGCAGTAAAAAGCGCGTTAATAACCTGGGTTTTTTCAGCGAGGTCAATGTGGACTCCATCCCCAGAGAAGATGATGAGTCCACCATGGATGTGGATGTGGATGTCAAGGAGCAGCCTACAGGTAACTTCAGCATTGGATTCGGCTATTCGTCCACAGATGGGTTTATCGGTCAGGGCTCTGTGAGTCAGGATAACTTTCTCGGCAAGGCGTTGCAGCTGAATCTATCCGGTTCTCTTGGCGGCGACTATACCAACTACCGCATCGGTCTGCTTAATCCCTATTTTATGGACAAAAACCTTGCTTTAGGATTCGATGCGTATCGCACCGATCGCGAATGGGATGAATACACGGTTGAGTCCACCGGGGGAAATCTTAAACTAGGACTGCCCCTCTCGTATGAAAACCGCCTGTTTTTTGTGTATAAACTGGAACAGCAGGAGATATATGATGTGAATCCATGGTCTTCTAGATATATCAGAGATCAGGAGGGGGAGTCTACGATATCTTCCCTGTATGCTTCAATCTCACGTAACACTACCGACTTCCGTCCCGATCCTAGCAGGGGATACATGTCGGAGTTATCTGTCGAATTTGCAGGTATCGGCGGGACGGAAAAGTTTGTCAAGACCAGCGTGGATCATCGGCATTTTTTCCCCATTAAGTGGGGGATTGTGTTTTCACCCCACGCCCAGATCGGCTATGTAACCGATTACGGTGATGAGGGTATTCCTCTGGACGAACGCTTTTTCCTTGGTGGTATCAATACTATCCGTGGTTTTGAAACAAGGGAAGTAGGTCCTAGAGAACCGACAGAATATCCCAAAATTGATGAAAATGGCGTTTACGTCACAGATGAAAGCGGTAACATCGTTCGTGTGCCCTCCACCACCGATTTTGACTATATCGGTGGGGAGAAAATCGCCTATGCCAATCTGGAGTTGATCTTCCCGCTTCTCAAGGAAGCGCAACTCAAGGGGCTGCTATTTTTCGATATCGGCAACGCCTGGGATGAAGATGAGGAGTATTTCTCTGATATGCGTTACAGTGCCGGGGTGGGAATCCGCTGGCAGAGTCCTCTGGGGCCGTTGCGTCTCGAATGGGGTTACAACCTGGATCCATATGAATACGAAGATGATTCGGTATTTGATTTTTCCATCGGAAAATTCTTTTAAATCCGTTGAACATGTGTCTCTGTGCTGAGAATGGAAGTACAGGGGAGAGCTGTTAATTTTAGCAAGCAAAGGAGTAAACGATGAAACGTTTGAGTGTATCAGTACTGGCACTTATGGTTATGGCGCTTTTTGTTTCCGCACCGGTATCTGCCGCGGATCTGACCCTGGGATATGTGGATCTGCAGAAAGCTCTGAGTGCCTCCGAAGCAGGGCAGGCGGCAAAACAGAAGATGGAAACTGAAATTGCAGAGATTGAAGATCAGGTCAAGCAGCGCCAGGCCGATCTACAGGCCCTACAGGATTCCCTCAAAAAACAAATGGGAATGCTCTCCGATGATGCAAAAGAGGAAAAGCAGATCGAGTTTGAGCAGCGTGTACGCGACTACCAGCGCTATGTAAAGGACAAGCAGGACGAGATGAAGTCCCGTGAAGAGCGTTACACTCAGCAGATTCTGAGTGACCTGGGGCAGCAGGTTGTCGCCTTGAGCGAAGAGGAGGGGGTGAGCATGATGATGGAAAAGAGTCAGCTCGTGTATGCCGATCCCGCGCTTGAATATACGGACAAGCTCATCGAAATGTATGACAAGGAATATAAAGAAAGCCACTAACAGGACATCCTATGGCAACTATAGCAGAACTTGCACAGCTCACCGGTGCTGATATTGTAGGAGATCCGGAACTTGAAATTCACGCCCTCGCCCCGCTGGATAAAGCGGGGCAGGGCGAAATTTCGTTTCTCGCAAATAAGCGCTATGCCAAGGCAGTGCATGACAGTGCAATGGCGGCACTTATAACCGATCGTGCTCTGGAGCGTAGTGATATTACTTACCTGGTGTGCCCAAATCCTTATCTGGCCTTTGCCAAGGTGCTTACCTATTTGCATGCACCAAAAGCAGAACCCGGGGGAGTTTCACCCCAGGCCGTGGTGTCTGATAGTGCAGTTATCGAAAAAGATGTAACTATTGCGCCCGGAGCCGTTATCGGCGAACGCGTCCATATCGGCTCGGGTTCGATCATCCATGCGAATGTGGTGCTCTATTCAGACGTGAAGATTGGATCGGAGTGTATTCTCCATGCGGGTGCACTGGTGCGCGAAGATTCTATCCTCGGGGATCGGGTTATCCTCCAGCCCGGGGCGGTGATCGGTTCTGACGGTTTTGGTTTTGCTCCGGATGGAGAGGAATACTATAAAATACCTCAGATTGGCCATGTGGTGCTCGAGGACGATGTGGAGATCGGAGCCAACACCTGTGTCGATCGCGGAACCATGGGGCAAACCGTGGTCGGACATGGATGCAAGCTTGATAACCTGGTGCAGATCGGACACAACGTCACGGTTGGAGCCAATACGGTTATGGCAGCACAGGGGGGTATTGCCGGGAGTAGCAAGATTGGGCGCCATTGCACCTTTGGAGGACAGGTCGCTGTGGCCGGACATCTTAAGACCGGTGACAACCTCATGGTAGGACCACGTGGCGGCTTGGCTAACAATACCAAAGGGGATCAGGTTGTTTCGGGTGCTCCGGCATTTCCTCACCGGGAATGGCTTAAAGCCTCCATGGCTTTTCCGCATCTGCCGCGTATGCGCCGCGAAATAACAAAACTGCGTCAGAAAATAGAGCAACTTGAGGCTGAACTAATGAAAGAATAAAACCATGTATATGAATGCAACTGAGGTTATGCAGCGCCTGCCTCATCGTTATCCGTTTCTGCTGGTGGACGGAGTGGAATCCTACACCCCCGACGAATCAATTGTTGGAGTAAAAAACGTCACTATCAATGAGCCCTTTTTCCAGGGGCATTTCCCGGGCCATCCCGTGATGCCGGGGGTTCTGATTATTGAGGCCATGGCTCAGGTTGGAGGCTTGTTTGCTACCATGAATGATGACATAGGTAAAGATAAAGTCACCTATTTCACCGGTATTGACAAAGCCCGATTCCGCAGGCCGGTACGCCCCGGGGATGTGCTGAAAATGACTCTGACCCTGATGCGTCAGCGGCGCGGGATATATCAGTTTTCCGGAAAAGCCCACGTAGGGGATATTCTTGTCGC
>JAIVHC010000050.1 GCA_020201305.1 Geobacteraceae bacterium | reverse complement strand
GTTTAAAATGGGTCAACATCTCTACGCCCGTCAATTCAGGCATGGTCTGATCGCTGATCACCAGATCAAAATGATCCGGATTGGCGCGGAACAGATCCAGTGCTTCAGAGCTGCTGGTGATGCTTGCTGCTTCGTACCCCAGAGATTCGAGCTGTTCTTCAAGTAACGCAGCGAGGATCTCCTCGTCATCTACCACCAGAATTTTTTCCTGTCCTCCTGTCGGTTGTATATGTTCTTTTGTTTCTGCCTCCGTTACTGAATGCTCCGACAGAAGCGGGAAATACAGCTCAAAGGCAGAGCCCACGCCGGGGCTGCTGGTTACGTTGATAAAGCCGCCATGTTGCTTGATCATACCCTGTACCGTGGCCAACCCCATGCCCGTGCCTTGTCCCACCTCTTTGGTAGTGAAAAAAGGATCGAATATTTTATCCAGCAGATCCTGTTCCATGCCACAGCCGTTATCCTGTATCATCAGACGCAGAAAACGCCCCCCTTCACATTCGTAGGGGTCAGGGATGAATTCTGTTTCAATCCAGGCTATATCGAGGCTGATATCGATCTCACCCTTTTCATCCATGGCATGTACCGCATTATTGCACAGATTCAGAATTGCCTCCTGGATCTGCCCCTCATTGGCATATGTATGCGCAGAAACGGCGTCTGCAGCAATATTGAGCTTGATTGCGACACTTGTAGGGATGGTGGAGCGCGCCAGAGTCACGGTTTCTTCCACCACGTTGGCTAAATCCAGAGGTTTTTTTTCGGTGGAGCCATGATGGCTGTAGGTGAGGATCTGCTGGACCAGATGGCGAGAACGCAGGGTCGCGGTGCGCGCGTTGGCGAGGAGGCGTTCCACCTTGTCCGGGTTGTTGCGTTCATGTCGGGCCAGATCGAGACTCGCGAGAATAATCGCAAGGTTGTTGTTGAAGTTGTGCGCAATCCCTCCAGCCATAATTCCGATGGCTTCCATTTTAAATTTCTGATGCAGCTTCTCTTCGGCTTTGATGCGTTCATTGGTCTGGGTTTGCAGTGCCAGGGTCTGTTGGGCCACGCGCTTTCGCAGTGTGTAGGTCCACAGGAGGGAAAAACTCAGCAATGCGAGCACCGGTCCGGCAATAAATAAACTGTACTTGAAGAAGGTATATTGATCTATGCCGTCTTCCTCCAGAGGTTCGAGCCACTTTTGTCTGATTTCACGATATGTGCCGGTGGCTTTTAATTCCGAGAGCCCATGGCTGAAGATCTGTAGCAGATGATGTTCACGATGTGAGGTAGCAAAACAGTACTCAGGTGTTACAACCGATTGTTCGCTAAGGCGCAGATTGGGTGCGCCCGAATGTTGTATCCAGTACAAAGCCGAAAGTCTGCTCATCAAGGCGTAATCCACGTCACCGTATGCAACCAGATCAAAACATTCCTCCTGGCTCTGAGCCAGCACCAGATTATCGGTGTAGCCTAGTTCAAGCGCTTTATCGTGCATAATATCGCCACGTTGTACAGCTACATTTACTCCATTCAATTGCGCAAGATTGTCAATCTCTGGCGCCTTTTTGCGGGATACAATCACATGACTCACCAGGGTGTGTGGTGCCGAAAAGTTAAACCGCTGATCGCGCTGGCTTGAATAAAACATCCCCGCGAGCAGATCTATGCTTTCATTCTCCAGGGCGCTGACTATTTCAGCCCAGGGCCCGAGTTGGATGTCGATATTGATATCCAGCTTTTCGGCAACAGCACGCACCATATCGATGTTGAAGCCGTCGGGTTCGCCATTGGCGTTGATGAATTCATACGGCGGGAAGTTATGATCCCCGCCCACCTTTATCCTCCGGCTCGAAAGGGCACCGGGGGCGGAGAACCATTTGGTATGCAGATGGTTGAAGGTGCCATCGGCAATGGCAATCGCGAGTCCTTCGTTGAGGATGCTGAGTAACTCGCTGTTGCCTTTCTGCACCGCAAAACTCAGGGACTGGGTAAAGCCATCCAGGGGAGGACCGGTAATCTTCAGATTGGCGAGATTGAGGCGGTTGATGAGTTCGAGGGCGGGAAGACGCTGCATGATCACGGCATCGAAGTTGCCATTGGCCAGTTGTATCAGGGCGTTTTTGAATGTATCGGTGGTGTTGATTTTGGCATCCAGGTTGATACGGTTGACATACTCCTCCGCATTGTCACTCTTCATCACCCCCACCCGTTTTCCCTGCAGATCCGTGATGGAACGGATGTCCTGTTCCTCGCTACGCACCACGATGCTGCCGTGCATGGTCATATACGGGAAGGTGAAATCGAATATCTCTTCGCGCTCCGGAGTCCGTCCCACCAGTGGCAGAACGTCCAGCTTTCCCTGCGCCAGTTCAGCTTTTATGTTGTCCCACGCACCTATCTTGAAGGAGGCTTTGTGCCCCATACGGTTGAGGGTGGCACGCAGGAGTTCGACGGAAAATCCATCGGCCTTATTGTTGTCATTGACGATGCAGAAGGGGGGATAAGCGGGTTCGGAGGCAGAGAGCAGGGTTTTAGTTGTTGCGGTGGAGGAATCATGTGCAGCGTTATCTTCAGTGACGCCGAAGGCGGAAGATGGGAGTGCCCCGGATAACACCAGCGTGAGCATCAGGGTGAAGAGCATACAGAACCCTGCGCTGAAGGAGTATTTTGCTGCGGTGTTAAGTTTGTTCATGCTGTTGCCCCCGGTTTCAGCAGTACTAAGCAGTACGAAGTAGTACTAAGGCAAAATGAAGCAAGTTCCTTCTGGCCATTTTTGAAGAATACAAAAGTCCTGCACTAATACAAGGGCAAATGTATGTTGTTTGAATTATTCTATTTTAATAGATTTAAACAACGATATCATTCCCCGGTTTCTATCTCGTAAATCACATCTGCGCCCCTTGCCTCATTGGAGGATTCGCTGATCAATTTCCAGTGTTCGCCGAGGGTATATTGCAGCCGCAGGGTGGAGGCCTCATTGAACAGACCCAGCCCGTAACTGACATACAGTCGGGGAGACAGGTACTTGCCGATTACGAACGTGGCATTCTGGGGGTTGGTGTTCGATCCTGCCTCGGCCGTATCCAGACCGAACTGATCGAGCCCCAAGCTCCCACCGATTTTTTCTGCCACCGCATTGCCTCCCTTTAGCCCCAGCACCAGAGCAGCCTGGCTCAACGCCGATCCCTCGTTGCTTGATGTCCCGCTCAGGGGGCGCCCGAGCACGAGGTAGGAAAGCTGATTCCCCTGCGTCATGCCTGGCTCAGAAAACAGACTGAACTCAGGTTTTCTGAGGTCACCCCGCGCCTGTACTCCAACAGTAATGCCTTCGCGGGGGCGGCGCACGGCGCGTACATCGATCCCGGGCTGACCTATAGGACCGCCGGAAAAGAGAATACGCCCTGTTTCGATCACCAGCCCCTGACCATAGGCGCGATACTCCCCATCCACAATTCTCAGTTCACCACTGGCCGTGGTAGGTTCGCCCGGTTTGTCAATAGCCAGAATATCCCCCTGAATCCGCGCTTTAAGTCCGAATCCATCAAAATATACCTTGTCACCCAGAACGGTACGAACCCGCGCATGGATCTCGCGCGTACGCGTGGTTGGCTCTTTCCCCTCGTCTTCGGCCTCGACAATCACCTGATCATCGGAAACCCCGACCGCTGACTCAGGTAACTCCTTCAGGGTTATCTGTGCCTGGGGAATCAGCACTTCACCATCTACATCCACCCTGTTTTTGCGCAGTGCTATAGCCAGATCCGGCGATGCGTCAACCTGTGCTTCAAGGGTGTTGATCACTCTGAACTTCTGCCCCTTTACGTTGATATCTGCGTTGCCGCGCAAATCGGAAGTGCCATCTATCTCCAATGTACCCTCAGCCGAAGTGGCCTGGGCGTGCAATCCGATGCCGTCATGACCTTCTGCGTTCAATTGAATCTGAATGTCCTTCAGATCCAATCCGAAACGTTCGACTTCTGTTGCTCCATCGCTCAGGCTCAGATGTCCAAAGAGTACTGGCGTTTCGAGACTCCCTGTAACAGTCATGGTACCCGTGAGCCTCCCTGCGATACTCTGCACCTCGGGAAGCAGTGAAGCAATAAAATCGAGGTTATGAATCTCCGTGCTGATCTCTCCATCCAGAGGGCGCTGCATGAACGGAGCATTACCCGCAGAAACAG
>JAIVHC010000220.1 GCA_020201305.1 Geobacteraceae bacterium | reverse complement strand
TTGAATAAGAACTACACACGATTGGAGAGATTGACACATGAATAGATTTATACGTGCTGTGCGTGAGCACGTCCTGATTCTGGATGGAGCCATGGGCACCATGCTTCAGGCTCGCGGACTCAAAGCAGGCGATTGTCCGGAGCAGATGATTCTGGATGCACCGGAGGTGGTAGAGGGGGTGCATCGCGAATTCGCCGAGGCCGGAGCGCAGGTGATCGTAAGCAACACCTTCGGAGGTAATCGCACCAAACTCGCCCACTATGGCCTTGAAGATAAGGTCCACCGGATCAATACCCGTGGCATCGAGCTCGCCCGCTCCGGGGGGGGCGATGATGTGTTTGTGCTTGGGAGTATCGGCCCGAGTGGACGCTTTCTCGAGCCCGTGGGGGATGCAGGCTTTGACGAAATGGTGGAGGTGTTTTCCGAACAGGTGCGCGCCTTTGTCGCCGCCGGCGCCGACGGCATCAGCTGCGAAACCTTCCTGGATATCCGTGAGCTTAAAGCCGCAGTGATGGCGTGTCGCGCATGCTCTGATCTGCCCGTAATCGCGATGATGACCTTTGACGATGAAGGACGCACGGTACTCGGGACTTCGCCCGCAGCCGCAGCCGTTACTCTGGATTCCCTGCAGGTGGATGTGATCGGGAGTAACTGCGGTCTCGGTATTGAGGGGATGTACGAGGTTCTGCGCCAGATGCGCCTCTGCACCAGCCGTCCTCTGATTGCCCAGGCCAACGCCGGACTGCCGATACTCCGCGAGGGTGAAACGATCTTTAGCCTGTGCAACGTACGCAGGGGTTTGTCTCGAGCCGTACCGAGGTGTGTTCCTTTGCTCCTGCATCGCGCTGTGCCATCATCGGCGAGCGTATCAACCCTACGGGCAAAAAAGGCTACAGTGCTGAACTGCGCGAAGCAAAAACCGCGTATATCCGGCGTGAGGCCCAGGCTCAGACCAGTGCCGGAGCACATCTGCTCGATGTGAACTGCGGTGCTCCCGGCGTGGATGAGCCCGCAGCCCTGGAGCGCGCGGTCTTCGCCATCAGCTCTGTAACCAATCTCCCCCTGGTGCTTGATTCCTCCGACCCGGTAGCCCTGGAGAGGGCGCTTAAGGCGGTGGATGGCAAGGTGCTTATCAATTCCGTCAACGGGGAAGAGAAAAGCATGTCCACCATCCTCCCTCTGGCACGCAGATACGGTGCTGCGGTAATCGCCCTGTGTCTGGATGAAAACGGTATCCCCAAAAGTGCACAGGGACGTGTGGACATTGCACGCCGCATCATTACGCGGGCACAGGAATACGGAATTGAGACATGTGATATCGTGGTCGATTGCCTCGCCCTGACCGTATCCGCAGAGCAGGATCAGGCGGCACAGACTCTGGCGGCGATCCGTACCCTCACCCACACGGATAAGGTAGCAACGGTACTCGGGGTAAGTAACATCTCCTTCGGGCTCCCACGCCGTCCCCTGATTTCAGCCACGTTCTTTGCTATGGCTCTGGAAGCGGGCTTAAGTGCGGCGATTATCAATCCCGCAGATGAGCGGATGCAGGATGCCTACCGCAGTGCCATGGTGCTCCTGGGCCACGATCTGCGCGCTGAAGCATATGTGCAGGCATACGCTGACTCTCGGGAGCAGAGCTCCGCCCAATCATCCGGAGCGCAGGAGGTGGATGAAAATATCCTGCAGCGCCTTAGTCGGGGAATTATCCAGGGAGAAAAGGATGAGATTGTCGCTCTGGTGGAACAGGCCCTTGCCGATGGGCATGCACTTATGGCCATCAGTAATGAAGGTCTGCTCCCCGGCCTTGAGGAGGTAGGGCGGCGCTTTGGGGCGAATAAAATTTTTCTGCCCCAGGTGCTCTTGAGTGCCGAAACCATGCAGACGGCGTTTACGCGCCTCAAGCAGGAGATGGGCGCAAGTGACATGGAGAATAACGGACGAATCCTCATGGCTACGGTGGAGGGGGATATCCACGATATCGGCAAAAATATTGTGTGTACTCTGCTCGAAAATTATGGCTTTGAGGTTATCGATCTGGGGAAAAATGTCTCCGCTGCGCGCATTGTAGAACAGGCTCTGGAGCAGAATGTGGATGCGGTAGGGCTTTCGGCCCTGATGACCACTACCCTTCAGCAGATGCAGATTACCATTGATGCCCTGCGTGACGCCGGGGTCAAGGTGTTTACCATGGTTGGCGGGGCGGTAGTAACCCAGGATTACGCCGATCAGATCGGCGCGGATATCTACGCCGATGACGCGATGGAGGCGGTGGCAAAGGTAAAGAAATTGCTGGCGGACACCACAGCGGATAACGGAAGGGTGTAGCGTCATGGTGGGGGGATTTAACCACAACTTCAGTTACAAGGGGCACACTTACCACGTACAGACCGAAGACAGCGGTGTGCCACGGGCACGTATAACCACTCTTCTGTACCGCGCGGGATCCATCATTGCGCGCGAAACGTATGATTATACCAGTATTTGTACCGAAGCGGATCTGGCCTCCAGAGTAGAACATGTGATGAAAGCGCAGCATCGCGCCATGCTCAAAAATCTCAAAGATGGGGAGTTTGACACCAAAATAGCTCGAATTGATGCCTCCTCCAGCGGTGCTGCAGATATGGGGGAAAATCGCGAAATTGAGGTGCCTGAATCTGCAGCGGCAGCGGCCGAAGCTATGCCGGAGGTGTCCCGGCATCCGGCAACTGACTCTGATCCCGAGCGGAAAACCTGGCGTCTGGAACGCAAGGTAAAAGACTATCTTGATGCAGGACGTTGATGTGTTTACTCCTGACAGCACAACTTAAAGGTACAGGTTCAATATGCTCAAAGACAGCCTCATAGTCCGCATCATTGTGATGAATGTGGCTCTGCTCACCATCGGGATCGGGGTGTTTACCCTGTTTCACTATCAGCGCGATCGCAGCAATCTGCTTCAGCTGACCAGGGATGGAGCTGAGATTCTCATGGTGACGGTGGAGAATTCCATCTTCAATTCCAAATGCAAGGGCGATTCGCACACCCTGCAGCGGACCCTGGAGTTGATTGCCAATGGCCCCAATCTGCGCGTGGTGCGCATTTTTAATCCTGATACCGGAGAAATAGCCAACTCATCTTTTGCTGCAGAGATGAACCAACCCATGTTGACCCGCGAACTCGAAGCGTATCGCGAGGGGGATGATTCAGTAATGCTTGAGCACAATGGCGAAGATGTGTTGAGCATTCTGCAGCCCATTGAAAATAAGATTGCCTGTCATGAGTGCCATAGCTCCGAACCCGAAGTGCTGGGGGTATTGAATCTTAATTACTCCATCGCCGGGACCAACGAGTTGCTGAGCAGATCTTCGCGCTATTTTACTCTTTCAATGATATTTATTACCCTGTTGTTGTCTGCCGGAGTGACATCAATTCTGGTGCGCTATGTACGTAAGCCGATCCAGGTTCTTACCAGTCGTATGGCACAGGTTGAGGCAGGGGAGAAGAATGTGCGCATGGTGCCCAGATATAACGATGAAGTTGCCTACTTAATGCACAGCTTCAACTCCATGCTGGATAAACTCGAAGAGACCCAGCAGGAGTTGGAGCAGTACCACTTTCAACAGATGGAGCAGGCTGACAGACTGGCTGCTATCGGGGAGATGGCTACGGGCATGGCACACGAAATCAAGAATCCGTTGGCCGGAATTAAAGGGGCTTTACCCCTTGTTGCGGAGGACTTCCCCCCCGATGATGAACGCCGCCAGGTGGTTGAAGATATCCTGGCACAGATCGAGCGTTTGAATAAAACCGCCACCGATCTGCTTAAGTTCGGACGCCCGGGTGCGCCTAAGTTTGATTATCTGGATGTCAATGATCTTATCAATGAAACCCTGTTTTTTGTAGCTCAGCATCCCGAGGCCAAAAACGTTGAACAATGCCGCGAACTCGGGCAGGATATTCCTCTGATATGGGCGGACTCCAAACAATTACAACAGGTGTTGCTGAATATAGTGATTAATGCGTTACAGGGAACCCCTGCTGGAGGTAGAGTATGTCTTTGTACTGCGCAGGTGACTGAAGGGGAACGCGAATATGTGCAGATAACCATTGTTGATAACGGCCCCGGAATCCCCGCAGATCTGCAGGAAAAGATTTTCATGCCATTTTTTACTACCAAGAATCGTGGTACCGGACTGGGTCTGCCTATATGCAAACAACTGGTGAAACAGAATAATGGACGCATAAGTATGTATAGCAGCGCTGCTGGCACAGCGTTTACTCTGTTATTTCCAGTGGCAGGTGCGCTGGAATTAACCCCTGGCGAGAAGAATACTGAAGGGCAGGAATGAAACAGAATCAACAAATACTCGTAGTTGACGATGAGCAACTGATTCGCTGGTCACTGGAGAAAAATCTGCTAAAACATGGATTTATGGTGCGGACTTCAGAATCGGGGGAACATGCTCTGGAAATAATCGCTCAGGAGACTCCGGATCTTGTTCTTCTGGATATAAGTATGCCCGGGATTGATGGTATCCGCACCCTTGAAGAGATCAAGAAAAATGATCCATCGGTGGCAGTGGTTATGATAACCGCCCTCGGGGTTTTAGAGACCGCAGTCAAGGCGATGCAACTCGGCGCCTTTGATTACATCCATAAGCCATTCAATATGGATGAGCTGTTCGTGGTGATTCAAAAGGCCCTGGAAAACCGGGCCTTGAAGCAGGAGGTTGAGCACCTTCGACGCGAGAGCAAGCGCAGCTTCGGCATGGGGCAGATCATTGCAGAGAGTCAGCACATGTGTGACCTCATGGATGTAGTAAAAAAGATTGCACGCAGTGATGCCGGAACTGTTCTGATTCAAGGAGAAAGCGGAACAGGAAAAGAATTGGTAGCCCGCGCTCTTCATGAGGGGAGCAGCAGAGCGGATAAACCCTTTATGGCCATAAACTGCGCCGCAGTGCCGGAA
>JAIVHC010000219.1 GCA_020201305.1 Geobacteraceae bacterium | reverse complement strand
GAGTTGTATAGCTACCTTCGCCCCAGCAGACACGCACGCACCAGAACTCTGGCGCCACGTGCAATCTCAGGCGGGTTATATGTGTCTCGACTCTGAGTATTATCTGACATTTTACGCAGGCGGCGGGTTGATGAGCGCACTTGCATGAAACTTTCCTGTATTGGCATATGCCGGGTCTATTAGAACCCGGCGCCCTTCAACCTTGAGAGCTCCAGCAGCAAAGAGCTGGATCGCATGTGGATAGAGACGGTGCTCTTGCTCCAGAATTCTCGCGCTCAGACTCTCTTCCGTGTCATCGTCGAAAACAGGCACCACAGCCTGCGCGATGATAGGACCCGTGTCGACATCAGCATCAATAAAGTGGACCGTACAGCCGGTAAACTTGGCACCGTATTCCAAGGCTTTTTTCTGTACATTCAAGCCGGGAAACGCCGGGAGCAGCGCAGGGTGAATATTCATGATGCGATGCGTGAATGCCCTGATAAAATCGGCTCCCACAATGCGCATGAACCCGGCGAGGATCACGAGTTCTACCCTGTCCTGTTGCAGTTGTGAGATCACCGCAGCGTCAAATGCTGTGCGGGTGTCAAAATCACGGTGGTTGATGCAGCAGTTGGGGATATGTGCACGCTCTGCGCGCTGCAGGGCGCCAGCATTTGGATTGTTACAGATTACACGTACAATCTGAGCGTCAATATCTCCCGCGCTGCACGCATCGATAATCGACTGCAGATTGGTGCCGCCACCTGAGGCAAGTACACCTAAGCGGAGTTTTGTGCTACCTGATCCCATACTAAATCAACTCCACTTTCGGAGCTTCAGAGCCTGACTTGCAGATCTCACCAATAACCCAGGCACGCTCCTTGAGTCCGGAGAGCCGCAGCATAATATCATCGCACTCTTCTTTGGGCACCACTAGCACCATACCGATACCGTTGTTGAAGGTGCGATACATCTCACGTTCTTCAATATTGCCGGCTTGCTTCATTATGTCGAAAATTTTCGGTTTGTCCCAGCTGGTGGGATCAATTTTAGCCACGCAATTGTCCGGCAGACAGCGGGGGATGTTTTCCAGGAGCCCCCCTCCGGTGATATGGGAGATCGATTTAATGTTAAAATCGCGAATCAGGTTGAGCACGGTCTTCACATAGATTCGTGTCGGGGTCAGAAGTTCGAGACCAATGGGTTGATCCAACCCCTCAACGGTATCATTTACCGAGAGTCCCATGATATCGAAAAAGATTTTCCGAGCCAGGGAGAAGCCGTTAGAGTGAAGCCCATCGGAGCCGATGCCGATAATGGTGTCTCCTACCGTTACGCTAGAGCCGTCGATGATCTGCTCATTGTCAACTGCACCCACAGAAAAACCGGCCAGGTCGTATTCACCTTCGGCATAGAATCCCGGCATTTCTGCAGTTTCGCCGCCAATGAGGGCACAACCGGCCTGTCGGCATCCTTCGGCAATCCCCTTGATCACTTCGGCGGCCTTTTCCGGGCTCAACTTGCCGGTGGCGAGATAGTCAAGAAAAAACAGGGGCTCTGCGCCCTGGACAATGATGTCGTTTACGCACATCGCCACCAGGTCAATTCCAACGGTGTCGTGCTTGTCGGTATCAAAGGCGAGCTTGAGCTTGGTTCCAACCCCATCAGTAGCGGAGACCAGTGTGGGCTTCTTGTACTTGTCGGCATGGAAGGAGAATAATCCTCCAAAACCGCCGATTTCGGTGAGCACTTCGGGTCTCGAAGTTGATTTCACCATAGGTTTGATCATGTCGACCAGGCGGTTGCCCGCATCAATGTCAACACCTGCATCTTTGTAGGTAACACTTTTGTTTTCCACGTTGTCAGCTCCTTGGTTCAAAGTGGCGACAAGTAATAATCCATGGGCTGTCCCTTGTCAACGCCAATTTGGGCAGGGACAGTTTCAATCTTTACACGTTAGTGGCGCTGGAATAGTATGCTGCGACGGGACCAGGATAACGAAGCGTCCATTTGAGTAACCATGTGCGCAAATAACTGTGTAGATATTGTCGCGTCTTGCCTGCAGTGTAACGTACAAAATACCATTTGTCAGGAGAAAGGGCGTATGGGTCACACGAAAGTAAAACCTTCGATCCTGGGGGGGCAGATAGGCTTTGCCACGGCGGCGGATGTGCCTGAACTGGTACACCTGGAGCAACAGTGTTATGCTCAGGCGTGGAGTGAGAGTAGATTTGCGCAGGAGTGCGCGAATCCGCGCAGCTATATTCTCCTTTTGCGGGAAAAGGGCGTTATTCAGGCATATCTGTGTTTCTGGCATCTGGGCCCTGAGGTGGAGATTCACAGTGTAGCCTGCACCCCGAATCGACGTCGGAGTGGAGCGGCACAGGCCCTGCTTGAGTATCTGTGCGACTGGAGCCGTGCGCAACACGTGGAGCAGATGTTTCTCGAAGTGCGCCGGAGTAATGAAGGTGCCATTAAATTGTACCAGAAATTTGGACTCACCATATGCGGCAGGCGTGCCGGGTACTACAGCAATGGGGAAGATGCGTTATTGATGTACTGCATGGTTACGCAACGATAGGGGAAAAAGATGAAGGATATCAGGACTAGCGTACTCTATAACCGCAAGATGGCGCCGGGGTATTACTGCCTTGGAATAGCGGCGCCGGACTATCCGGCTCTGGCGCAGGCGGGACAGTTTGTGATGTTGCGCATAACCCAGGGTTATGATCCGCTGTTGCGACGTCCGTTCGGGATCTTCCGCACCGGAGTGCTGGAGGGGGCGAACCCCCAACTCCCGGCGCAGGACTATATGGAAGTGGTGTACAAAGTAGTCGGGCATGGAACACGCCTAATGACTCACCTTAATCCAGGTGATGAAGTCAGCCTGCTTGGCCCCCTGGGGGAGGGATTCCGTCTAGGCTCCTCCACTCATGCTGCCCCACAGGACGCGCTCCTGGTCGGAGGGGGTATCGGGGTGGTCCCGTTATTTATGCTGGCGCAGCGACTTGTGGAACAGGGTAGCAGGGTGCGCCTTCTTCTCGGAGGACGCAGTTGTACCGACATCCTAGCGGTTACAGAGTTCGAGCGTCTGGGGGTGGAAACCTATGTGGCAACGGACGACGGCACTCTGGGCGAGGAGGGGTTGGTTACCCGGGTGTTGGAGCGTAAACTGCACAAGTATCCATATGCGTGTGTGTTTGCATGTGGCCCTATGCCTATGCTGAATGCGGTAGAACACATATGTACACAGGCACAGGCCCCGCTGCAGGTTTCCCTGGAAGCGCTAATGGCGTGTGGCGTTGGTGCGTGTCTCGGGTGTGTGGTCAAAGGACGTGAGCATAGCACGCATCATCCCGACTACCTGTGTACCTGTAAGCAGGGCCCGGTTTTCGATGCTCGCGAACTGAGCTGGCCCGATAGAACTGGTTCTACCGTGGAGGAGCAGAAATGAGCGTTCAGGTAGATAAAAAACCCAACCTTGAAGTGGATATTGCGGGCCTGAAACTCAAAAACCCGGTCATGCCTGCCTCGGGAACCTTCGGCTATGGAGAGGAGTTTGCCCCGTATCTGGATCTGGAGCAACTGGGTGCCATTGTTACTAAAGGGGTGTCTCTATTGCCCCGCGCGGGTAATCCCACCCCGCGCCTTGCAGAAACTCCCGCGGGGATGCTCAATGCCATCGGGCTCCAGAATGTGGGGGTTGAAGCGTTTGAAGCGCAAAAGATAGATTTTCTTCAGTCTGTATCCACTCCTGTGGTGGTCAATTTCTTTGGCAACACCCTCGAAGAGTACGTGGAAGTGGCGGAGCGTCTGGCCGGGATTGAGCGCGTGGATGCAGTGGAATTGAATATATCCTGCCCTAATGTTAAAGCGGGAGGGATTGTGTTCGGCACTGATCCGGCTACGGCGGCGCGAGTAGTAAGTAAAGTGCGAGAGAAGCTCAAGGTCCCCTTGATTGTCAAGCTCTCTCCCAACGTAACCGATATCGCTCTGATGGCGCGGGCGGTTGAAGAAGCGGGAGCGGATGCTATAAGCTGCATCAATACCCTCACCGGAATGGCGGTGGATCTGGAGCGCCGCTGTCTGAGCCTTGCCAATGGTACCGGGGGGCTTTCCGGTCCGGCCTTGAAGCCGGTGGCCCTGCGCATGGTGCATCAGGTCGTGAACAGCGTTTCGATTCCGGTGATCGGGATTGGTGGAATCA
>JAIVHC010000049.1 GCA_020201305.1 Geobacteraceae bacterium | reverse complement strand
CGCCGAGGCTGGCAAAATCAGCAGAAAGGATAGATGGAGATATTTTCACCATGTACGGACTCCTGTGAACTTGAGTTATGCTTGTGAATATTTCTGGATGAGAGGGATGTTTCCTGCCCGGTTTTTACCCGGCGCGCAGATAGTAACATATTCAGGCGCAAACAAGCTGTAAAATTGCCTTTGGGTCCTACAGCCAGCGCTCCCGTACCCACTCCCTGCGCGGCAACGGGTCAAATCCCGCTTTTGCGCCTCAGAACTGCGGCAAAGAAACAGTCCATTCCCACATCCCGCGTGCTCAGGGTGGTTAAGTACCCCGTACTGGCAATCAATCCCTCCAGGATGGCGGGACCCACTTCGTGAAGATTCTGCATGAAAAAATCCGGATTATGCTGTAGAAAGTCCTCTACCACATCGCTCGATTCCTCCGGGGTGGTAGTACACAGCGAATACACCAGTTTCCCTCCCGGGGCAACACAGGACCCGGCATTATGCAGAATGCGGCGCTGGATTCCGGCCAGTTCGGCAATATCCTGTTCCCGCCGACGCCAGCGCAACTCCGGATTTCGGCGCAGCACCCCCAACCCCGAACAGGGTGCATCTACTAAAACCGTATCAAAAGGCGCGTCCTCGCCTGAAGGGTAAGGCGTGGTCATATCGTGACATAGGGTTGTAATGTTACGACATCCCAGACGCTGCGCCCCGTCCTGAAGCTGTTGCAGACGATGCTGATGCAGGTCCAGCGCTACTATCTCAACTTCATTTTGTCCCAGAGTGGCAATGTGACAGGTCTTCCCCCCCGGGGCGGCACACACATCCAGAATACGTTGCCCGGGCTGCACCTGAAGTAGATGCCCTACCAGCATACTCGCCTCATCCTGGGGCTGGAAGAGACCTCTGTGCAGCCACTCCCGTTGTGCTGCCGCACTGCCCTTCACCATAATGCCATCGGGGGCATATTCTGTTGCTGCGGCTTCAACTCCGGCATCCGCAAATTGTTGCAGCATCTGGGCGCGTGTGGTTTTAAGGGTGTTGACTCGCAGGGTATTGGGAGCGGCACGCGTATTGAACTCAGCCAACTGGATCGCGGTATTAACACCGTATTGCGCCATCCAGCGCTGCGCAATCCACGCCGGCATGGATAAGGCATGGGTTATGTAGCCCTGTGGATCAATATCCCTGTCCGGCCACGCCAGGGTATCTTCCTGGCGCACCAGATTGCGCAATATTCCGTTCAGAAACCCGGTGGCACGCTCCAGATTCATGCTACGCGCCAACTCCACACAACTGTGCACTGCGGCATGGGCCGGCACCCGATCCAGATACATAATCTGATACGCTCCCAGACGTAACAGGGTTCGCACCGGAATTTCCAGCTTTGCAAATGGCTGGCGGGTTAGCCCTTTAAGGATATAGTCCAGGCTCCCCCGGCGGCGCGCTCCGCTGCTGACATATCAGCAGCGTGCTGCAATGTTTTATCCAGCAGGATATCGGAATATCCCCCCTGTTCCACCTGCAGAAGAACAGAACAGGCAAGCGCCCGTGCATCGGTTCCTGCCGGCATACGCCAGTTTTTTTTCATACCAAGCTCCACACAAATCACACCGGATGTCCGCCTCGCACCAGTCGGCCCGAAGATATCCACACAAAAAATCCCGTTACACGCAATGAAGGGGATACACCACGTGCACCCCCTTCACTAACAATCTCTGTATTACTGTTTTATGATTTTTTACATCTCAAGCCAGGACCAATACAGGTCTCTGCAAGAGTGTTATACCATCGCCTCAAGGCGACTTATCCGCTCCTGGATAGGCGGATGGGTAGTAAACAGGTTCTGCAGTCTTTTGCCACTGAGCGGATTTACGATAAACATGTGTGCGGTAGCCTCATTAACATGCTGCATGGGCTGCTGGCGATTGGCCGCCTCCAGTTTCCTGAGCGCGTTGGCAAGGTAGTGCGGATTGCCGCACAACTCCGCCCCGCCCCGATCCGCAGCGTATTCGCGCGAACGTGACACCGCCATCTGCACCATCATTGCCGCCATGGGGGCAAAAATCATGGTGGCAATCATACCGAGCATGCTACCGCCTTCTTCGTCATCTCCGCCCATACCGAAGAGCAGGCTCCACTGCGCCATATTCGCAAGGAAGGAGATGGCCCCGGCGATGGTCGCCGCAATGGAACCGATGAGGATATCGCGATGGCGTACATGGCTCATCTCGTGCGCCATAACCCCCATGAGTTCTTCACGTGTAAGGATATCGAGAACCCCCTGGGTCGCAGCAACCACAGCGTGTTTAGGATTGCGTCCTGTTGCAAAGGCATTGGGTGCACTCTGCGGCAGCATATACACGCGCGGCATGATCAGGTTGTTGCGCTCTACGATCTCTTTTACTACTTCGTAAAGCTTACCACTGGTAACCTCCTGCCCTTTGTACATACGCAGAACAATCTTATCGGAAAACCAGTAGGATCCGAGATTCATCACTGCAGCAAGAATCAGCGCTATCAAAGCACCGCCCTGGCCCCCGATGATGCCGCCGATAAATACCAGCAACAGAGTCAGAAGTGTAAGTAAACCTACGGTTTTAACGTTATTCAGCATCGCTTTATACCCTTTACTTTATTTGTTTGTTGTCTTTACCTGCACACCCGGTAGCAAACGCTGCAGAGATGTCGCACTTCACGCGATCTTTGCAGAATTGCTGTGTATAGCCTTAATATAGGACCTCTTCTCTAAAGAACAAGGTATAAAAAGCCTTTTTGCAGCTGTGTTAATGAACAGTAGGCTAGCCTAGTTTTTGTCCATCCTGCAACTTAACCCCACGCAGGAAATCCGCAGCAGAGAGCATTTTCTTGCCTGGCAGCTGCAATTTACGTATCTGCAGTGCACCGCCCCCGCACGCAACTACCACACCCTGATCTTCGGTCTTGAGGATCTCCCCGGGCGCGCCACTTGCGTCCACAACCCGAGTATCGGCCACCTTGAGCACTTCGCCATCCAGGTGAGTAAACGCCCCGGGCCACGGATGGAGTCCGCGCACCTGATTATGTATGGAAGCTGCAGGCCGGCTCCAGTCGATAAGACCATCCTCTTTTTTGAGCATGGGTGCATAGGAACTGCGGCTGTCGTCCTGCTTCTGGGGGCTCAAGGTCCCGGCGCACAGGCGTGCCAGGGTTTCCTCCATCGCATCTCGCCCCAACCGCGCTAAACGATCGTGCAACTCACCGGCGTTTTCGTTGGGAAAGATTGAAAGGGATTTTTTTACCAGCATGTCCCCGGTATCCAGCCCCGCGTCCATACACATGGTGGTTACCCCGGTCGTAGGGTCTCCATCCATAATGGCTTTATTGATGGGGGACGCACCGCGATGGCGAGGAAGAAGGGAAGCGTGCACATTTATACACCCGTGCTTAGGAATATCCAGCACCTCCTGGGGCAGAATCTGGCCGTAGGCCACCACTACTATAAGTTCCGGCTTCATCTCCCGCAACTGCTTAACTGCGTCTTTATCGCGCAGTTTCTGTGGTTGGGATACGGGTAAACCGTGTTCCATGGCGAGTTGCTTGACCGGGGAAGCTTCAAGCTTGCGCCCACGCCCTTTGGGGCGATCCGGCTGAGTGAACACCCCTACAATCCTGACTCCGCTCTCGATCAGGCCTTCAAAGGTGGGGATTGCGAACTCAGGCGTCCCCATGAACACGACGCGCATATGCTTTTTATCAATCACAGCTGCTCCTTTTGCTGCTCCATTATCCGCTGATATTTTTTTCGGAACATGCTCTTCTTTAATGACGAAAGTCGGTCAACAAACAGTTTACCGTCGAGATGGTCGATCTCGTGCTGAAAGGCAATCGCCAGCAGTCCTTCACATTCGCGCTCGATCCAGTGCCCCTGCATATCCTGATAGCTCACCTTAACCCAGCTTTTACGTTTGACACTGGCGTAGTAATCAGGCACCGAGAGGCAGCCTTCCTCTTCGCTGCATTCACCCTCGCTGTCGACAATCTGCGGATTGACCGCACGGATCAGGTCGGGGTCTTCCCGGTTGCCGCAGTCGATAATAATCACCCGCTTCAGTACTCCCACCTGGGGAGCCGCCAGGCCTACCCCCGGCGCAGCATACATGGTGTCCACCATATCTGCCACCAGACTGATGATCTGCTCATCGATATATTCCACCGGCGCGCTCTTCTGGTTCAGAAGAGGATCAGGATAATGGAGTATCCGGCGCAGTGCCATATCTTTTCCTCCTGTTGCTGTGAATCAGGCTACCTTCACCTGGATAAAAGGGCTGAGTTTATCCTGCAGGGTCTGCTGCACAAACCCCAGGGTACCGGCTACACTTCCCGCACAGCCTTTGCAAGCGCCCCGGTACTGTACCGCAACCACGCAGGTTCCGGAATCGTTGCATTCGAGATCTTCGAGTTCAATTCCCCCACCGTCGCGTGCAAGAACCGGACGTACATCCGCATCGAAGACTTTTTCAATGGCCCGGATCTTCTTCACCACCGACAGAGAGGCGAAATCATCCCCCTCTTCCCGATCCGGATTTTGCTCACGCGCCATTTCTCCACGTACCCGTGCGAGGATATCCACCAGATAGTACTTGCGCTTTTCATGCCCGCCGGGTTCGATGCACGATTTACAGAACGCCCCCGCCTTGGTGTAGTCGGTAATCTCTTCCACCGTGGTCAGATCGTTGATGCGGATGGCATCCTCGACCGTCTGCAGGGTGACACGCGCACATTCGCACACAATGTCCTTTTCCTCCAGGGTGGAGATATCCACATTGCGGTATATAGAGGCTGCGCGCTTGATCACCTCATACGCCATTACACTGCAGTGCATTTTCTGCGGGGGTACTGCGGGAGTGTCTTCAGTATCACGCAGGGCTCCCTCCACATCCAGGTTGGTTATTTTGGTCGCCTCTTCAACAGTCTTGCCGATACACATCTCTGCCATCATATCGGTGGAGGCAATTGCGGTACCACAACCGAACGACTTGAACGCAGCAGCCTTGATCACCTCGTCGTCGTTGCCCACAATCCAGTAGAGGCGCACGGTATCACCGCATGATTCCGCACCTTCATTGGCAATGATCAGCTTCCCGTTCAGGCGTTTGGCGTCCTCTTCGGTGAGTTCGCCGAAATAGCGCGGATTGTTCATGCGTTCGGCTACCTTCTGCGAATACTGCTCCCACAGGGAACCGCCGATAAGATCATTTTTGCCCATATTCAATCTCTCCCATCTATTTATCCAGCTGTGTCTGCATTTATTTCTTCACCTGCTTTAGCGCTGTAGCATCAGATCCCGCTCAATACGAAGTTGACATACTGCGCAGACGAACAATCGCCTTCTTAACTACATCAATGGTGTAGTCGATCTCCTCTGTTGTAGTAAAACGCGAGAGGCTGAAGCGTACTCCGGTGTGGGCCAGATCCTTGTCTGCGCCGATAGCGGTAAGAATCGGACTCGCCTCCAGGGATTCTGATGCACACGCACTGCCGGTGGAAGCGGCAATCCCGGCCTGGTTGAGATCCCAGATCAGGGCTTCGCCTTCGACACCGCGGATACTCACATACACCGTATTCGGTGTACGCAGCTCGCGTTCGCCCACCACCAGCAC
>JAIVHC010000218.1 GCA_020201305.1 Geobacteraceae bacterium | reverse complement strand
CGCATCACGATCTTGTCGGCATACTTGTCCCAGTTGTCAAAGAAACGGGGAAAGCCGGGATCTTCGGAGAGTGACAGGGAGCAGGAGGAAGCAAAATCAAGCTTACCTGAATCAAACAGATCCAGCATAGTGTCCTGCAGAACCTCAGTATACACGCTGAGGTTTTTAAAAGGCCCGTTGGCGAGACCACCTACAACAGCGTTGGCGATGGAGCCAACCCCGGACTGCAGCGGAAGGAGGTTTTCCGGCAGACGCCCGGCTTTAACCTCGGCGGCAAAGAAATCCATGATGTGCGCGGCAATAGCTTCGGATTTCTCATCCGCATCAGTAAACGCACGCCCTTTGTCGCGGAGTTTGGATTCAACCACTGCTACAATCTTGTCCGGATCGCAGGGGAATGAAGAATCGCCAATGCGGTCATCCGCCTTGCTGATCAGAAAAGGCTGGCGGTTGGGCGGGTTACGCGGGATGAGGCAGTCGTGCATTCCTTCGAAGGAAGGTTGGCCGGTGTTTACCTCAAGAATAATCTTGTCAGCGATCTTTAGAATTTCGCCGATTACCCCGCAGGAAGATGTGGGTACGAGACCACAATCTTCTGTGATGGCGGAAACCTCGATGATAGCTACATCGATTTTCGGCGTGTAGAAACCGTAGCCCAGATCCTGGGCAAACAGGGAGAGGTGCTTGTCACCCATGCGGATGCGCCCTTCGTTGATTCCCTTGGCGATGTTCTTGCCGGTCTGATAAGGCCAGCGGCGATCAATCATATCCAGTTGAGCCCAGCGATCTTCCGTTTCCGCTCCGGCGGATGCACCAACAAACAGGTTGAACCTCATCTTACCCTGCAGGTTGTTTTTCTCTACGTGATCCGCGAGCGCGATGGGCACCGCTTTGGGATAGCCGGCCGGGGTAAAACCGGACCAACCAAGATCGATGCCGTCCTTAAAGAACTGAACACACTCTTCAGCTGACATTACCTTGTTGAGCAGTGCCTTGCGGCGCACCCGCGTTTCGAGACTACCAAATTCTGACATCGATTTTCCTCCTTGTTTCGGATTGGATAATTTGCTTTTCAGCGCAGACATTTATGTGCCGAAAACAACAGTGCCCAGTAGGCACATAACAACGGTTGTTCCAATGTTACGCGCCGTTTCCCGCCATCCTGTCCATGGATGATAGCTGGAAAACGGCTGTGGTTTTTGTATAGAATACATACAGGGTAATGTGAGAAATTAAAACCATGTTTTAATCTATCGTATAATATATGTAGGGAATGTTGTCAAGTGAAATGTAGTAAGCTTTGCGATGCGGGAGGCTCGGAGAAAAGAAAATGTCTATTTGCACATCTTTTATACAAGTATCAGGAATGTTTGCATAAATTATATTTTTTAGTGATAATGAGAGAAAAGTTTACAGTATATAGATGTTGGTATGTGAAGCTTGGGAGTTGAGTGATTAATGGAAAAAATACTTCGTTCTATTTTTATTAGCAATATATCCCATTATTGCGACTAGGTACAAAGAGAATTATAGGTATTAAGTAAAAACACTTGGAGTAGCGCTGCAGGAGCGCACAAATGTCGAGTTGCTACAAATACAGAAGTGAGAGCATGAAAACGAAACTCATCAACTTATACCATAATCCTAATTAATTATCTGCAGAGTGATTACTCTGCCTGATAAAATATGGCAAGTAAAGTATTGCAGGATTTAATGTCTATACATGCGGCGAGAAAATGGCTGAATAGAAACAGCGGCAGAAAAACTAAGGGTTCTTCTCTGCCGCTGTAGTGTTCTGATAGGTGTTGTTCAGAAGTTCTTATTATTATTACAGATTGTAGTCTTGGCGAAAGTCCTGCACATCTTCGCGCAAATCCTCATCCTGTACTTTCCCTTCCAGGTCGCGAAGAAGGGCCTTGCTTTCCTCTTTGGCATCAGTGAAATAGTACGCCTGGGCAAGAAGAAATTCAGCTTTGGGCATGTGAGAAAATTCAGGGTACTTCTGGCGCAGATGCTCCAGCCGCGAGCGTGCCGGTTCGTAGCGCTCGTTTTTCATATAAAATCCGGCAATATACAGCTCTTTTTCGGCGAGCCTGTCTTTGCACTGGCGGATAAGTTCAGCGATTTCCTCCTCATCCTCAGCGTCAGGGTAGTTTCTCTGCACCTGCTCAAAGGTCGCCAGGGCATTGCGTGTTGCGGTCTGATCCCGATCTGCACTTCGCATTTCACTGAAATGGGCTTTGCCCAGCCGTACCAGTATTTCCCGCGTCTGCGGATGTCCCGGATGCTGTTTGAGAAAGTTTTCGTATTCGGCAATGGCCTCTATGGTCTGCCCTGCGGCATAATGTGCATCTGCAATTTTTCTCTCCGCGAGTGTAGTCATTTCTGTGGAATGGTACATATCGCGTACAGCCTGCCAGTGCTCTATAGCGCGGGTGTAGTTTTCCTTCTCGTAAGCCTCTTCGCCCTGCTTAAAGCGAACAAGAGCTTCGTTTACAGGCTCCTGCTCGACATTTTTTCCTCCCGCACAAGCACTCACAAACACGCTGATAAGTATAACCAGGCCCAGATATCTCAAATATGACATTATGTGTTGGCATCCTTTTCCTGAAGCTTTATTTGATGGCGTCGCAAAAAGTCCGCCCTACGGCGTTACGGCGTTTTTTCAGGACCTCGACATACCAGATGTATGCCTTCGCCCCCGAAAAACCACCAAGCCTTGTAGGTCGAAATTTTTGCTTAGCCATCTTATGATTTTTTGCGAAAGCATCTTATTTAGTCACGTGCATGAACACGGCTCCGAGTAAGTTATGCATAGTAAAGCAACCCGGATATGGACTCAACCGTTATTCTGCTGCATGCGTTTCCATGCAGGTGCGCAGGCGCTCCAGGGCGCGTTTTTCAACCTGGCGCACACGTTCACGACTGATGGAGAAATGCTCCGCCAATTGTTGGAGTGTAGCAGGTGAATCCGCAAGAATACGCGCACGCACAATTTCCTGCTCTCGAGACTTCAGGGTACCCAGGGCCTGTTCCACGGCACTTTTGCGGCTGCTCTCCTCCTCGGATTCGATGAGCAGATGTTCCTGATCAGTATCGGAACTTGCGAGTTTGTCGAGCCACGTCTGTCCCTCTCCTTCGATGAACTCAACATCCAGCGACTGATCCCCGCTGAGACGCGTGGTCATTTCGCGCACCTCAGCTGCATTAACATGCAGGTATTCGGCAACAGCATCGTCCGACGTCTCTCCGGTATTACGCTGCAGTTGATCCTGCGTTTGCTTGAGTTTGAAGAATAGCTTGCGCCGCGCCTGAGTAGTGCCTATTTTGACCATTGACCAGCTGTTGATGATGAAATTATGGATGTATGCCCTGATCCACCATACTGCATAACTAATCAGGCGGTTGTTGCGCTCCGGGTTGAACTTTTTGACCGCTTTCATCAGGCCGATATTCCCTTCCTGAATCAGGTCGAGCAATTTCAGGCCGTAGGCGCGGTATTCATGTGCTATCTTTACCACGAAGCGCAGGTTGGAGCACACCAGGCGCTGAGCCGCTTCGAGATCATTTTCTTCTCTATATCGGAGTGCGAGTTCGCGTTCTGTCTCACGATCAAGCAGTTTGTACTGATTTATCTGGGCCATGTAGTGATCCAGTGTGTTGCCGGTAAGGGTTAATTCGTACATATTGATATTACCTCCCGTAACGTGATGTGATGGTCTGTGCCATTAGCACTCGATGTCGTCGAGTGCTAATAATATTAGCTCTACTTTTATCTCGATGCAAGAAAAAACTTAAAATACGAGTACTTGACGTTTGTTTCGGTTCGGAGACACTTTGCCGAAAAACAACTCAACGTGGGAGATTGCGCATGCATTTAGTATATATAGGAGTATTCGGAGGTTTGGGGTGTCTGGCAAGGTATGGAGTTTCCGCCTGGGCGGCAGTTAGCCTCGGAACACGATTCGCCTATGGGACTCTGGGAGTAAATATTGTCGGCTCACTCTTGCTGGGCGCCGTTATGGAACTCGCCATGCGCAGTTCGGTTCTGAGTGCGGATCTGCGCCTGGGCCTATGTGTCGGGTTCATGGGAGGTTTTACCACCTTTTCAACCTTTGCCTATGATTCGTGGCGCTTGATTGAAACGGGGCAGTGGATTGCCGCATTACTTAATATCCTCTTGAATGTGGTGCTCTGCCTTGGGGGAGCTGCTGCCGGGAT
>JAIVHC010000217.1:4286-6271 GCA_020201305.1 Geobacteraceae bacterium | reverse complement strand
CTCTTGCAGTTGTAGCGGCTACACAGTTTTGTGTTGCCCATATGGACACAGCTTTGCTTCAGCAGGCGAAGCATCAGTAACATTTCTCTGCCTGGAGCAGAATTTCATTTATGGAAAAATCTCATTCAAGGAGTTAAGCAATGACAGATGAACGTGGTACCACCAAGTTTCAGGTCGATCTGCGCCGGCATTTGCGCGAATGTAATGTTGAGCGCAATCTGACGCGCTTGATTTGCGAAATTGCGGATGCGTCCAAGTATATAATCAACTCCATCCGCACCGGCGATCTCGGAGTTGCGGGTACCTCCAATCTGTACGGGGAAAAGCAGTTGGCCCTTGATGTTCTTGCTGATCGCATCCTGGAGAAGCGTTTGAAGTATTCCGGGGTTGTCGCGAGTGTTATATCAGAGGAACAGGATGAAATAATCAGCTTTGAACCCGAACACTCCGAATGTTATTCGGTGGCATATGATCCCCTTGATGGCTCCTCCCTTGTCGATGTGAATCTGGCTATCGGCACCATCATTTCGATCTGTAAAGGTGATGCCCTACTGGGTAAAGGACGTGACCAGGTAGCAGCTATGTACATTCTGTACGGTCCCAGGACCACTCTGATGTACTCTACGGGCAACGGAGTCCATGAGTTCGGCATGAACCAGCTTATGGAGTACACCCTCGTAAAGGAGAACATTACCATTGACGGTGATACTGGCATTTACTCCCCCGGAGGCCAGCGCAATCTGTATACCGAAGGGGTTGAGCGCTATGTGCGTTTACTCGAAGAGCAGGGGTGTAAACTGCGCTACAGTGGTGGATTTGTCCCGGATATCAATCAGATATTAGTCAAAGGGAAGGGTATCTTCTTGTACCCGCACCTCAAAGGAAAGCCAGAAGGGAAACTGCGCCTCTTGTATGAGTTGAATCCGATGGCGTTTCTGGTAGAGCAGGCAGGTGGAGCTGCATCTGACGGCAGAATGCCGATCCTGGATATCGAGCCGGAGACGATTGATGCATGTGCGCCGGTGTTTATGGGGAGCAAAAAAGAAGTGGCTTTGGCGCAGGAGTTAGTTGCTAACGAAACCAGGTAGTTTTTAGCAGAAGTAACTATTCAGGCGGGGCTTATGGCACTCATTCCAAGGGACACGACTGTTTGACATGGGTACCACAAGCCCCTTGTATCTACCGGTAGTGGGGGTGAATAGTTACTCGCAGGAAAAGAAAAAAATCGGGAGGGGCAGGTTTTACTGTTCTGATGTTGTGTATGCTTTCAGGCCCCATTGCTGTCCCGGTTTCTGTGTGCGTGTAAATTCGCCAGGAACGTGCGCACCGTATGCATAACCCCCTCCAGGTCCAAGCCGCACATGTGCCGCTGTTCTGCCTGGGTCCCCTGTTCCACGAACTGATCAGGCACGCCTATCCGCTTTATTGCGGTGACAATATCGTGCTGCTCCAACACTTCCATAACCGCACTGCCAAAGCCTCCAGCGAGTACATTTTCTTCTAAGGTGATGACGGCTCCGGAGTTTTGTGCGCATGCGGTGATGGTTTTTTCATCCAGGGGTTTGAGGAAACGTGCATCCACAACCCCGACATTGTAGCCTTCGGTGGCAAGGGTTGTTGCTGCATCGAGGGCCGTGTATACACAGGGCCCCAGAGCGATAATGGTGGCATCGGTGCCCGGGCGCATCACTTCGGCGCTCGCAGGTGCAAAAGGGGTAATGGCTTCAGGTTCATCCAGGTTCATCCCTGAACCACGGGGGTAGCGGTAGGCGTAAGGACCGGTGCTGCCGCTAGCGCTGAGCATCGCCCGTTTAAGTTCGATCTCGTCGCGGGGTGCCACCATAGTAAGGTTGGGGATGTGGCGCATATAGCTGAAATCAAACACCCCATGGTGGGTGGGGCCATCGGCTCCGACGAGGCCGCCGCGATCGAGGGCAAAGGTTACCGGAAGGTTCTGCATACACACATCGTGGAGCACATTGTCG
>JAIVHC010000217.1:0-4238 GCA_020201305.1 Geobacteraceae bacterium | reverse complement strand
ACACAGGTAATCTCCAAAGACACTCGTAAAGCTGGACGAACTTCCACCATTGACTCGCACTTTACCGGTGGCCTTGTCAAATACCCCCACGCCGTGATATTGCGCCGGATTGTTTTCTGCCGGGGCAAACCCACGTCCCTTTTTGGTGATTACATGTACCAGTACCGGGCCCTGCAGATCTTTGACATGCTGGAGGGTTTCAACCACCTCGTCCAGCTGATGCCCGTCGATGGGGCCTACATAGTCAACCCCGAAGGCCTCAAACAACATCCCCGGAGTGACGAAGGCTTTGAATGAGTCTTCCGTACGTTTTGCGAGTTGGAGCAGATCCCTGCCAAAATGGGGCACACTGTTGAGAAAGTTTTCCGTTTCGCGCTTAAAGCGCACAAAAAGGCGCGAGGTCATTTTGCGACTTAAAAATGAGGATAGCGCACCCACGTTATTGGAGATGGACATTTCATTATCATTGAGGATAATGATCATATTTCTGTCCAGATGACCTGCATGATTGAGAGCTTCGAACGCCAGCCCGGCGGTAAGGGAACCATCTCCGATTATCGCAGCGATCTTGTGATTTTTGTGCTGCACATCACGGGCGATAGCCATCCCGGTGGCAGCTGAAATAGAGGTGCTTGAATGTCCTACATCAAAACAGTCGTGCGGGCTTTCGCTGCGTTTGGGGAACCCGCTCACTCCATGCAACTGGCGTAAGGTGCAAAAACGCTCCCTGCGTCCAGTAAGAAGTTTATGGGCGTATGCCTGATGCCCCACATCCCAGATAATTTTGTCTACAGGTGAATTAAACACAAAGTGCAGCGCAACCGTGAGTTCCACCGTACCCAGAGAGCTTGCGAGATGCCCCCCGGTACACGAAACCGTGTCTATGATGGTTTGGCGCAACTGCGTCGCAACTTGCTCAAGTTCTGCGATAGAGAGTTGCTTGAGATCGTCAGGTGATTCTATATGGGATAAGAGATCAGTCATAGTAATCCATGCTGGCGTGCCAGCTATATGCCTTATTGCTTGCGGTTTATGATATACGCCGATATCCGGCGCAGGGGTTCTGCCGCAGAGGAGAAAGAAGCTAACGCTTCAAGCGCGTCCCGGTGCAGTTCCGTTGCCTGGCGCCGTGCTTCCTCTACGCCAACAACAGCAGGATAGGTGGCTTTACCCCGTTGCTGGTCACTGCCGACATCCTTGCCCAGCTGTTCCTGGGTGGCTTCGATATCCAGCAGATCATCTGCAATCTGGAACGCCATACCTGCATGGTTTCCAAAGGTGGCAATCTGCCGGAGTTGGTTTTTGTCCGCTCCTGCGATAATCGCACCCATCTGCAGCGCTGCGCAAATGAGGGCTCCGGTTTTGTGCTTATGGATGAAGTTTACCGTGTCAATGGTGCTCTCCTGGCCCTCGGCTGCCATATCCACCATCTGTCCGCCGACCATACCGCCGCGACCCGAGGCGCAGGCAGCGATGTTGACAAGCTGAATCTGCGTAGCGGGGCTGAGCTCAGGGCATGGACGGGACAAAAGGACAAAAGCCTCGGTAAGAAGGGCATCACCAGCTAATATTGCACTTGCTTCGCCAAATACCTTATGATTTGTAGGGATCCCGCGCCTGAAATTATCATCATCCATGGCAGGCAGATCATCGTGAATCAGAGAATAGGTGTGGATCATCTCCAGCGCACATGCGGGGCGCAATGCAGACTCGGTATTTCCCCCCACCGCTTCACATGCAGCAAGAACCAGAATGGGGCGCAGACGCTTTCCCCCGGCGAACAGCGAATAGCGCATGGCTTCGAGCAGGCTTGCCGTATATCCATCACTCTGGGGCAGAATCTCATCCAGGGTTTCTTCAATCCGTTCCTGTTGTTGTGCCAGATAGGCCTTGAGATCCATAGTGCTACTGATCCTTGAGTTGTTCTTGAGTCGTCTCAGTGGTTGCTGCCGCGCCATTTGCATCCTTTTGGAGCAACTCAATCCTGTTTTCAATCTGCTCCAGGGCTTTCTGACACCGCGCCGCATTTTTAACTCCGCTTTCGTATACCTTAAATGCATCCTCAATGCTGAGTTCGTCGTGCTCTATCTTGCGCACGCACGCTTCCAGTTCATTCAAAGCATCTTCAAATTTAACTGTTTTAGCCATACGCATATCTCTTTCGGTATTTTGTCTTTCGGTATTTTGTCCGTTTTTGGATGGGATTAGACTGTATAGAGGCTGTGTCGGATAAACGATGCTGTCAGTCTTAGGTGGCATTATGTCAGGATCAAATGAGGATAGTCAAGCCGGCAGCGCCGGATGATAGATTTATTCAACTACTGCAGACACTGTTCCGTCATGAAAACGGATGTTGATACGCTGCCCGCTTTCAAGTGCGGTCGCGGCAGTGATAATATTCCCTGCCTCTTTGTGCTCCACTACAGTATAGCCGCGCTTTAAGGTCTGCAGGGGTGAGAGGGTTTCAAGCCCGCGCGCGCTGATATCCAGGCGGTAGTGGCAGGCCTCCAGTTTATGTTTTATCCCCTTATCCAGGCGTTGGTACAGGTTTGTAAGTTCCTGTTTGCGCCACTGTAGTTGCTGTGCAGGCGATTGCAGTCTGTGCTGCAGGCTATCGAGTGCCGCGTGGGCGCGCTCCAGGGTATGGTGGATGGAGCCGTCGAGACGCAGGCGCAGCTGATCTATGTGCTGCTCAACTTCATTGCGGTTTTTTACCACCAGTTCCGCAGCAGCACTCGGGGTCGGGGCACGTAAGTCAGCGACAAAGTCGGCGATGGTGTAATCGGTCTCGTGGCCGGTGGCACTGATAACGGGGATTGTGGAGTTAGCAATGGCGCGGGCAACTTCTTCGGCGTTAAATGCCTGCAGATCCTCGAGGGAACCACCCCCGCGTCCCACAATCAGGACATCCGCAATAGATGCAGCATTGAAGTCCTCGATTGCAGCAACAATATCCGCTGTTGCACCCTGTCCCTGCACCAGGGTTGGGCGTAATACTATGCGTAAGCCCGATGCCCGGCGTTCCAGAATGTTCAGGATATCATGGACTGCGGCTCCGGATGCCGATGTGACTAAGCCGATGGTCTGGGGATAGGGGGGCAGAGATCTTTTCCGGGTTTCAGAGAATAAACCTTCCTGCTCAAGTTTGGCTTTGAGTTGCTCAAACGCAACCTGAAGACCACCAACCCCTTCCGGCTCGATCTCTTCTACGATGAGTTGCAGATCGCCTCTGGGCGTATATACCGATGCTCTGGCACGACAGAGTATCTGCTGCCCGTTTTGCGGGGTAAAGGGGACGCGACGATTTGCGGTGCGAAACATCACCGCGCGAATCTGGCTGTGTTCGTCCTTGAGGCTGAAATACCAGTGTCCGGAGCGCGGTTTCGCCAGATTCGAGATCTCCGCACGTACCAGAAGCTGCGCGAGGTTGTCCTCAACCAGCTCCTGTGCGAGCTGTGTTACCCTGGTCACACTGAGTATGGGCATGGAAATGTTGGATGTATCTGTCATGGTTCCCCCGAAATATGATGGCGTTAACGTACCAGCTCTGATGCGGGAACCACACTCACCCCGTATTCAGCTGCAAGAGTAGCAAGGGAGCCCAGCGCAGAGATAGTCTCGGGGTAAGGGTGGCAAATTCCAATAGATGTGCCATTTTTCTGTGCTAGACGCAATAGCTCAGTAAGGCGATCTGTGATCTTCTCTACATCACGCTCATTGTCCAGAAACACATCCCGCGTGGCGCTTGGCACACGGAGGTTACGCGCCTGTTCGGCACCAACCGATCTTGCACTGGTGAGGCTATCGACAAAGTATAGCCCGCGAGAGGATATCTGCTCCAACACCATTGTCATCTGGTGTGGAGACTGGGTAAAAGCCGACCCCATATGGTTGTTGCATCCCTTGGCAAGGGGGAGCTTGCGGAGGTAGTATGCGGTTCTGCTTTTAATTTCTGCTTCAGTCATATTGAGCATAAGTGCCATCTTGCCCGGGTTGTGGCGTGGATAATTAAGAGGCTCCATGGGGAGATGCACCATAACCTCTCTGCCATGTTGGGCCGCTATGTGCATACTTTTGCGCGAATGCCGCAGATCCGGGATGATTGCCATGGTTACGGGGCTCTCCAGCCTCGCTACCTGCTCAGCCGCGCCCAGGTTGGCGCCCAGGTCATCCATGATAATGGCAACATGAGCTCCATCAGGGACAGGTGCAGGCGATTTGCCGGGTGATATCAGAGG
>JAIVHC010000048.1 GCA_020201305.1 Geobacteraceae bacterium | reverse complement strand
CCCTTGCCTTCTACCTGAATATTTACGTTGGGATACTCGCTGCGAAACGATTCCGCCCAGTAGGTCATGAGGTTGTTGAGGGTGTCGGAACCGACACTGTTGAGGTTGCCGCCCACGCCGCCGACCCTTACATAGTCGCTCAAGTTTTCATCCACCTCGATGTTGGCGGCCTGACCCGGCAGCACCATTGCTACACTCATGACCAGGGTCATTGCCCCTGCTGCGAGCCTGGTTGCCATACGTTTTGTTACTTCCATGTGCGTGTCTCCTTTTGATTGATTTTCCCTTGTTTCACTCACGTGCCGCATACTTCTACTCGAACACCTGTTTGTCCCTGCAGCGGCACATCCGGTTGTAGCGCTAAACGCAATGGCGAAATCCATCCCGCCCCGTTGCGTGAGTGCACTATGCGCCGCACATGTTAGGGTTATGTTAAACCAAGATGAGAAGGAGACTAGAAGATCTAGCATGGATCACGCCTTATATTGCAAAGGGATCTGCAACGTAAAGGTACTTCCCTGACCGGGGACACTCTTTACATCCACGTGTCCCTGATGGATCTGCACGATATGCTTGACTATCGCCAGCCCCAGACCACTGCCACCACATTTACGGCTCCGGGCTTTGTCCACGCGGTAGAAGCGCTCGAAGAGCCGCGGCAGGTGCTCCTCTTCGATACCGCAACCGGTATCGCTTACCGCAATAACGGCAAACCCGTCCTCGCTGTAACAGGTAACAGAGACATCTGAGCCGGGGCGGCTGTATTTGATGGCGTTATCCACGAGGTTGGTGAGGGCCTGTTCCAGGAGAGGGGCATTCACCGGGGCGCTAAGATCAGTAGTGCATGTATTGTTCAAGGTGATATTGGACTGACCCGCGAGCATGGAACAGTTATTAATCACCTCGTTGACCACCGGTGCGAGGGGTTCGAGGTCGAATTCAAAGCGGTTCCGTCCTTCACTCTGCTCGATACGCGACAGGCTCATGAGATCTTCGATGATCACATTGAGACGCTCCACCTGGCGCTCCACAATATGGAGGAAGTGCTCGCTCTCCTTCCTGTCATCCAGAGCACCATCGAGAAGGGTTTCGATAAAACCCTTGATGGCGGTAATCGGCGTTTTTAACTCATGTGACACATTGGCAACAAAATCCTGCCGCATGCGCTCCAGCCGGCGCAGGCGCGTCATGTCATTAAATACAATCAGCACCCCGATGGTCATCCCATCCTGGTCCAGCAACGGTGTTCCATGGACCTGCAAGCTGATCTCTTTGCCTCCACTGAACATCACAATATCGTCTTCAAGTACCGTATCGCTTTGCAGAGCAGTGCGGACAAACTCAAGCAGCTCTGCGCGGCGTACCACTTCCTGCACACTTCGACCCTGCGCATCATCGGTCTCGGCTTCGAACAGCCGCGCGGCGGCGGGGTTGATGCGCAGAATATTTTCATCCACATCTACCGCCAGCACCCCTTCAACCATGCTTGCGAGCACTGCATCCTGCTCGGAGCGCTGTTTGTCGATGATGCGGATGCGCTCATTGAGCTGATGCGCCATCTTATTCAGGGTACGGGCTAAATCACGGATCTCGCTCGAACCCTTCACATGCACACGCCGTTGCAGATTCCCACTCGCATAACGCTGGGCTTCGAGGCGGATCTGTTCGATGGGACGAGTGATGCGCCGCGACACCACCAGACACAAGAGCGCCACCAGGAGTAAAACTGCTACCCCTCCGCTGATGAGACGCTGCCCTACGGCAGCAATACGCTCATCGATGCGATCCGTGGCAATGGCGGTGCGTACCACCCCAATGATTTCACCCGATTCGACCCTAATCGGACGTGCAAAGTAGAGCATATTTTTACTCACGCTCCGACTGTAGCGCTGACTCACGCCATCCTCGCCTTTAAGGGCTGTAGCCATTTCGGGGCGCAGGGCATGATTCTCCAGGCGGGCCGGATCTTCATGGCTCTCCGCTACCACTGTTCCTTCCGGGGTTATGATGGTCACGCGGGTGTTGGTCTGCTCGCCGGCACGCACACTCAACTGCTGAAGCCTGGCATAATTGGCGCGCCGGAGTTCCTCCTCCACCTGCGGCTCCAGGAGTGCCGCACGTGCCTGCAGAGAATCCAGATAGTCGGCGTCCTGATAGTTCTTCAACACACTCATAAAATACCAGCCGGCAGATATCACCACCATGAGGGTGATGGCAAAAAATGCCGGATATATCTGCCACAACAGCGTGCGTGGTCTTTTCCCTGCTTTCATACCTGGTCCCCTCTATTCTGGTACTTTCTGCGCCGCCATACTCAGCAACTCTAAGCACCATCCTGGTCACTGAAGCGGTATCCCACCCCGCGTACAGTCTCTATATATTTGCCGTATTCGCCCAACTTGCGGCGTAGCCCGACGATCTGCACATCCACCGCGCGATCGGTGACAAAGTAATCATCCCCACGCACTGAATTAACAATCTGATAGCGGGTAAATACCCAGCCGGGACGGGATGCAAGCAGATACAACACACGGAATTCGGTGTAGGTGAGATCAATGCGCTCTTCGCTTACCCGCACTTCGTTACGTCCGGGGTGGATCAGCATATCGTGAAGCTCAATAACCTGCTCAGCATCTGGATCCGCAGGGGGCTGTTCCCCCCGGCGCAATACGGCCTTGATACGTGCAAGGAGAACCCTGGGGCTGAATGGTTTGGTCACATAGTCGGAGGCACCGAGTTCAAGCCCGGTGACGATATCCGCCTCCTCACCCTTGGCTGTAAGCATTATAACCGCAATATGACCTGTACTTTCGCGCTGTTTGAGTTCCCGACACACCTGCAGGCCGTCGATGCCGGGAAGCATAAGATCAAGAATGATCAGATCCGGATGCTGTTCACCCGCCAGCTTAACCCCCTGTTCACCAGTGGTGGCGGTAAGAACCTTATACCCGTCCCGCGTGAGGTTGTAGTGGATCAGGGCGAGGATATCCTCCTCGTCTTCAACAATCAGGATGGTCTTTTTTTCACTCATAGAAAATTATCCTTCAGCATCGTAGATATAAGGGGATAAACCATTTTATAGTTAGATTTGTGTTAGGCGTATGTGAGGAGCGTATGAAACAAAGCGATGAGGGGAGAAGAACAGGGCACATCAGGCCTGTGGCGCAAACTCGAGTGCCAGCAGGGTAATATCATCTTCGAACTCAGCTCCGGCGCCAAATCTGTTCACTGCATTAATCAGGCTGGTACACTGCCGTTTCAGGCTCTGGTTACGCTGGGCTTTGAGGCTGCGCTGGACACGCGCATGGCCGAACTGCTCAGCGAAGTGATTTTCGTGCTCAAACACCCCGTCTGTAAACAGAAACAAACGATCTCCGGGATGCAGGCGTGCATGCTCCTCTTCAAACGGAACCAGACCCCCGAGGCCGATCAGGGTTCCTTCTGCATCCAGGGTTTCGAAGTCTCCGTTTCTGCGCAGAATAAGGGGTGAGGGATGGGCGCCATTGGCATAACGGATCTCCCCGCTATGGGGATTAACGAGCAGGTAGCTGATGGTAAAAAACGCCTCGAAGCGCTCAAAGGGATATTCACGATCGAGCTGGGTCAGAACCTCGTCAGGAGCAGTGATGCAATAGTAGGGCGGGTCATCACAGGGCTGCTTAACTATCTGCCCGGTATCGGGCGAGAGGGCCTGGTATACTGCCACCGTAACCATGGCTGCCGAAACTCCATGCCCGCTCACATCGAGCATATATACACACAGGGTATCCTCATCCAGGCGCAGGGCATTGAAGATATCACCCCCCACATTCTGACACGGCTGGAAACAGTGCGCAAAGTTGATACCGGACAGATCAGGAAAGGTATCGGGAATCAGGCTCGCCTGGATATGCGCTGCAGAACGCAGCCCTTCCTCCTGCTCGAGTTTTCGGTCTACGAGTTGCCCCTGACTCATCTCCAGTTTCCGCATCGATTCATTCAACTGAATCAATGCTTTGAGATATTCACGTACCAGCGCCGGGCTGCTCACATCGGGGAGGTAGTGTTCACACCATGCGGGGATCTCCACTTGAGCCGCATCGGCATGGGCAAACAGGACGCAGCGCACCCCGCTGAGCTCGCATCCCATGGCAAAATCATCCCAGCCACACCCATCCGAAAGCACCAGCGCATCTGCAGCCAGCACCAGATCGGGGATTTCGTGCAGCAGGGCATCCGCACGTTGGGGGGAATCACCGAACCAGACTTCAAAGCACAACTGCAATTCCTGATGCAGATCATATGC
>JAIVHC010000216.1 GCA_020201305.1 Geobacteraceae bacterium | reverse complement strand
CGCAAAGGTGATACGTCTTTTCGCGCCGCCACCTGTGCCCCGGACCCCGGATGAGGCAGGGTCTGCTGATTCCTCCCCGTGCTGTCCCGCCCCCTGCGAATGGCGCGCTTCGAGATCGCGCAGCATTTGATTGATCAGACTCATAGACTCCCTCCCCAGTACCTACCCAGGAGGAAACACACTGCCAGAATCAGACTGACTCCACCTGTAATAAGGCCGAGCTTGAGCCTCGAAGGGGGGAGCTTAACCCCTTGGGTATCGTGGATAGCGGCGCGCACATGAGATGGTTTGATCTGCCACATCCCTTCACCATACGCGGCGAGGAGCGCTTTGTGCGCGAGAATGTTGAGCAGGCGCGGGATGCCGCCCGAGGCTTGGTGCAACAGACGTAGCGTCCGCGGTTTAAACAACGGCGCCCCGCGGTAGCCCGCCTGCTTGAGGCGAAAGTTAAGATACCCGGCGGTGCTGTTGTCCTGGAGGGGAGAAAGGGTATAGCTGAAACTGATGCGTTGGCGCAATTGGCGTAAGTGTGGCTGTTGCAGGCGCTCATCCAGTTCCGGCTGCGCGAAGAGAACAACCTGCAACAGCTTGTGTTTTTCCGTCTCCACATTGGTGAGAAGGCGCAGCGCTTCGAGGCTTTTATCCGGCATCGCCTGCGCTTCATCCACACATACGAGGGCGCGTTTCCCTGCGGCGCGGAGTTCAATCAGGTGGCGCTGCAACATCTGCCCCAGAGCTGCAAAACGCTCCTGCGGGGCGGGGGTGAGGCCGAGTTCCGTGGCAATGGTGTGGAAGAGGGGTTGCGGCTGCAGCGCCGGGTTGGGGATGAAGGCGGTGACAATGTCTCCGGGCAGATCGTTGAGGAGTTTGCGGCACAACATGGTCTTGCCGGTGCCTACCTCGCCGCTGATTTTTACGATCCCCTCGTGGTTGGCGAGGGCAACGAGGAGGACATTCCCCGCTTCGCGCCCGCTCAAGGTGGGGTAGTAAAAACTCGTATCGGGCGTGAGGCTGAACGGATGTTCATCCAGGCCGAAGTGCTTCAGATATGTGAGATCAAACGCCGGGGACATGCGCTTTAATTCCGTGTGTTCATGCGTTGGATGCGCGTGCTGCTCGCTTCCATGGCGCGGTTCCAGTCGGCGGAGTTCTGCACCACCTGCGGGCGCAGGAGGATCACGAGCTCGCTCTTGGTGTCGGAATCACGCTGCTGGCGAAACAGCGCTCCCACGCCGGGGATGCGTCCCAGCCATGGCACCCCCGCTTTTTCGTTGCGGGTTTCTTCTTTCATGAGTCCGCCGATCACTACCACCTGGCCGCTCTCTGCACGCACAATGGTATCCGACTCACGCACGCTGCTGAAGGCCAGGGGCAGAGACTGTTCCTGCCCACTCACGGTGATGATCTTGGTCTGATCCTTAACCTCACTCACGGTGGGATGGATATGCAGGGTGATCTGACCATCCGCGCTGATCTGCGGCGTGACATCGAGGGCGATGCCGGAGAAGAACGGGGTCAGGGTGATATCCGGGGTGGTGGTAGTGGTGGTGCCGGTGACGGTGTCGCTGGAGACATCGGTGACGAAGAACTCGTCATTGCCCACCTTGATGACCGCCTTCTGATTGTTGATGGTGGAGACGCGCGGGCTCGAAAGTACGTGTACATCGCCCTGGGTTTCCGCAGCTTCGATAAAGGCCTGAAAATCGTCGAACCGGAGCGCAGCACTGAATACGCCCCCAAAGGCGCTGGATACGAGTCCATCCATGGGGGTCGGTGTAGCTGGATTCAGATTGGAGAGATTTCCCGAAATAGAACTCACCCCATCCTTAAATACAGAACCGCCGCCTATCTGTCCAAAAGTGCCCGTGTTGTCACCATTATGAACTAACGCACCCCAGTTGATGCCGCTCTGAAACTTGTCCCCGAGTTCCACTTCAATGATTTTAGCTTCGAGGATCACCTGGCGCTGCAGACTCCCCTGGGTGCGGTCCAGATACTGTGCTACCAGATCGAGTTCATCCGGCATGGCGCGCACCACCACGAGGCCAGCATGGGGCTGCAGGATAACATTACGACCCTCCTTTTCACCCACCAGGGCGGTGAGGGTCTGCCTGAGCTCGGGCCAGAAATCGGACTCGGATTCGGTATTGATGCGGCTGCCGGAGATGGATGAGCGATTGGAACTCCCGGTGCTGGCATTGTCGTTATCCGAGTAGCCGTTGGAATCCGCTCCATCGGAAACCTGCCCCGAACTCACGCGCGTGGAGGAGGAGCCGCTGCGCTTCAGGGTCAGATAGTCCACCTCGAAGATGCGCGTCTGAATGCGGTGGGGGAGGATCTGATATCCGCCGCTGATGGGCATGTGGTAGTAGCCGTACACTTCGCGCACGATATTGAGGGTTTCCTCGAGGGTGACATCGCGGAGGTTGAGGCTGATGCTCCCGCTGATATCCGGATGCACCACCACGTTGGTGCGGGTTTCGGCCGCAAGTCCGGCAAAGAAGGCGCGTGCATTTACCCCGTCGGCTGCGACGTCGAAGGTCTGTGGTGTTGTTTCACTCCGGGGGTTCAGAGGGGGCAGGAGGGCGCGATTGACCTCCTCCGGTATCTGGACGTTTGTTTGCGGGGTCTCGTGTGCCGCAGTGGCATTGGGGCCAAGCGCCTGGGTGATGGAAGTGCGCGTGGCGCTGGGCTTGGCCGCCGGAGGGGTGGCACTGCTGCATGCGCCGCACAAGAGGAGGATGGCTCCTGCGGCAACAAACAAAAGAGCCTGCCTGACAGGGGCGGAAGCGAATGTAGGGCGCGGTGTATTCAGGGCTGAGTAGTTTATCATCTTTTATCCTCAATAGCGGTTATTACAGGGAACAGACGGCGCTCCAGATGGGTTTCGCCATCGGAAAGTTCAACCCTCCCGGGGTGAATGCGGGTGACGCGGAAGCGACCGATGCGCTCTCCTTCAGAGACGCGCTGATCTGCAAAAATCGCAACTTTGGAATTCGCACCTATGAGTATCGCATTCAGTGGAGGCAGCGCTGCTTCATCCTCGACATCAACTTCAGCGTCAGTAACATGGTGTAAGGATGCACGTCCGGGGCGCATGGGGTCATGGAGCTGCGCCTTGGCGGGGGCGGGTATGGCAAGGGCTGCGCATAACGCGCCCGCAATGATAAGCAGCGTCGGGAGTCCAGAAGGTCGCACAGAAATCATAGTTCCCCTCCCATGCTGCTGCCGCGCAACAGGCTTTCTGCGGTGCTGATACTCGAGACCTGCAGGGTGATGATATTACGCGGGTATTCATCCATGCTTATATCAACGGAATCAATAAACATATGTTCCGGCCAGGCATGGATCTTTCCCACATATTCGAGTATATCCAGGTATGGACCTTCCAACTCCAGAACCAGAGGCTGACGATACAGCTGTTCTACCTGTTCTTTTCGACTCTTCGCCCCGGTACTTAAATCGGCGTCCGCTTTTTGTTCCTTATCTGATGTGGCATTGTTTGTTGCGCGGATGATCTGCGCCGGGGTGTTGTGGATGCTGCGCAACGTAAGACCCGGATGGTGCTGCAATAGACGGCGCAGAATTGTGGGCATCTGCTCCGGCGCTACCAGGGCATCAAGGTGCGCTCCCACCTCGGTGTGCAATTCAGACAGTTGTTGTTCGAGGCGCTCGATTTCTTTGCGCTGCCTGCTGTTGGGGCTGCGCTGCAACGCAGTACTCAGTTCGCTTATCTGTTGCGTGAGATCGGTGTTGTTACGCTGCCGCGTTTCGAGGCGCTGCTCCAGCGTGCGGTATTCATCCATCGCCGGGGTTATAACCAGGACAGTCAGCAGATAAACGGGTACCAGCAACGCCGCCCCCGCGACCATGATGCGCTCGCGCTTGTTGAGGCCAAGGAACCAGTTTTTCAGCGGCGCGATTATTTCGGCTCCACTCTTCATGGGCGCTCCTCTACATTGACACGAGTCGCGAGGATGAGGATGAACTGATACAGGCCCTCTTCATCGCGCTCGATCCGAAGGTGGGAGAAATCCTGCCCAGCAAACACCTGTTGGGCCATGAGGGTGTCAAAAGCGCGCGAGATCCGCCCCGGATCGAGCCCGGCACCCTCGAGCCGGACGTTGGAAGCGTGCGTATCCAGGTGAATGCGGGTGAACCACACCTCGGGCAGGGGTTGCTGTGCCAGGGTTGTGAGCACCTCGATGCTCTGTCCTCTGCGCGAGCTCATGTGTTCGAGGGTGTCAAACAGGGGGCGCTGGACCTTGAGCTTCTGGCGCAGGGAGCTGATTCTGCGCTCGAGGCGCGGATCTGATTGTTGCGCCTTGAGGCGTTGTTCTATGCTGCTGAGTTCGGTGTTGAGTTGGTTGGAGGTGGACTCAGCCTGCTGCAGGCGCGTTTGAAGCTCGGCAACCCGCGCAGTATGCCAGAAGTAGACCCCGATCGCGCCCAGGAGCAGCACGATGGCCGCAACCTGGAGGAAGCGCACCAGCGCCGGGGTGCGATAGGGCTGAAACTCCTTGTGATACAGATCGATATGTTTCATGGCAGCATCTCAAAGGCGCGCATCGCAGCACTGATAGCGGGAAGGAGCTGGGGCGTAATCTGTTCGGTACCATGTTGGGCGTCATTTTCGCGCGGGTGGGTGTGCTCGAACAGCGGATTCAGATCGAGAAAGCCCACCTCGGGGTTCAGGTAGGTGTCCAGGTATTCGAGCAGCCCCGGCAGGGGTGCCCCCAGGGGGGCGATCAGAACCTTGCGCACCGGACGCCGCGCCACGTTGCTCTCATAGAAGTCGAGGGAGCGCTGGATGTCGAGGATCGCTTCGTCGAGGAGTTCCTGTTGCGCCATGGAGATATCCACTCCCGCAGCGGCGTCCGGATCTGCGGCGTTCAAAAGCGCCTCAAGGCCGACTCCCACTTTACGTGCCATGCACAGTTCCTCCCCTCTGGTGATAACCACCAGGCCTGCATTCTCCCACAGGATCAGCAGCGCCAGCCCCTGCTCGCTCCCATCTATCTCTTTGAGTAAAGCGCGCAGGCTCAATTCGGGGATATCGATGGCACGCAGGTTCAGCCCCGCACCGTCACGTACCACGCCTACCAGATCCTGGATTTTACTACGCTGCGCCGCTACGGCAAAGGAGAGGGGCTGACCGTTGGCGGTGTCGTCAAACGCGATGGTTTCGATAACGGCGTCATTAACAGGAAAATCGAGGAGGTCACGGATCTGCCAGCGGACCGCATCCTGGAGTTCATCCGCCGGGATAGAGGGGAGCTCGGTCTGCATGAGGTTGTAGCTGCCACGCGGCATTACCGCAACGCACGGGGCGCCATCGAGGTTAAACCCATCAAGCATCTGTTGCAGGGTGGCGGCGTATTCTGTGGTACTGCAACACACGTGCGCGGCGTGCTCGAGGGTCGGGACCTGCGCTCCGGCGGTATTTCTGGAGAGGAGGACTACGCCAAGACCATCAGGGCACAGGGCTAAACCAACGCAGCGCTGTTGTTTTTTGCGGCGCGAGAGAATCTTCAGAACAGCCTCCTTAGAGATAAGGTAGATATGTGCTATGTGGGTGCTATTGGGGTGCTATGGGGTGAGTTTTATGATCTCTCGCACACCAAAGCCATAGTCTCACATTAGAACAGAATATGTGTTTCGGTTCAACGCCTATCTGCTCTGTATTTCAGGCTTTTAGGCTTGATGGCGTCGCAAAAAGTCCGCCCTCCGGCGTTACGGCGTTTTTTCAGGACCTCGACATACCTGATGTATGCCTTCGCCCCTGAAAAACCACCAGGCCTTGTAGGGCGAAATTTTTGCTTAGC
>JAIVHC010000215.1 GCA_020201305.1 Geobacteraceae bacterium | reverse complement strand
CACTGAGGATGAGGTCAATTTTTTCGTTCTCGAGTAGATTAAGGGCTTCCTGACCATCGGATGCTTCAAGAATTTCATCGAAATCGAGCCCGGCCTGGCGCAGAGAGCGGGAAACAATCTTTCTCATGGTGCTGGAGTCATCAATTACCAGAATACGCTTACCCATATGTATTTCTCCTTGTAGTATGAAATGTTAAAAAAAAACGGCACTTGGTGTTTGGTGTTTGTTTAATGTTTGAGTAACCCTTCAAGTTCTTCCAGCGCTGCCGCAGAAATTTTTATGCTTACAGGAAGATCGTCCGCGAGATAGAACGCGGAAAATACAATATTCTCATCCAATGGAGTGTGGTCGTTTGGAACTATTTCGGGCAAACTCAACGAAAAAGCCTGATCCGGCGGTAGCAACTCAGTCATGAGACGACCTGCAAGGGTATTGAGGGTTTCGGCAAGCACGTCTACGATCTGTTCATCGGTAATGTCTTCCTCATCGATGGTGTACATGGTTTCCACAATCTGATGCAGGAGCTCCTCCGCAAGGTGGAGATGAATCTCCATAACTATTGGGGAAGTAACAAGGAGACGCGCCTCGCGCAGTTGTTCCTCGTTGACCGGCAACTGATCCTCATCTACCTCCTCGGTATTGATAAAGGCCATGGTTTCAAAGGTTTCATCTACTACGCCAGAGAGCTTTTCTCCGAGCAAATGCTGTAGTTCCTCCATAAAGTCAGCCTTTCTATTCTGATAGGATGGGAGCGAGGGCTTCGTTCAGTAGCGCCGGGTTAACTGGCTTGCCGATAACCGCAAACGCCCCTTTTTGCTTAAGCTCTGCAGTTTTTGCCGGGTTGGTAACACTGGATATCACCAGAACAGGAACATTGACCAGTTTGGGGCTGGCCTTAACCCACTGCAGCAGGGTCTCTCCATCCATGCTCGGCATATTGAGGTCGCTTACCAGAAGATCGGGTGGGTTTTTCTTCATCAGAGCAAGGGCTTCGCGACCATCTTTAGCCTCTTCAAATTCAGCTTCGCTGAAGCCTACGATTTCAAGGCAGCGTCTGATCATCATCCTTGCGGTACCTGAGTCATCGGCTATAACAATTCGCTTCATTCTGATAGCTCCCTGCCTTCGGAAAGCGCTGCCTGGATAACGCCTACGCTTTCATTAACTTCGAGTAGTGCCATGGCGATATGTTCGTTGGTGATATTGAAATAATCGGTATAGTGTTTGTCAAGGTGGTACTGAAGCGCATCGGATGAATGACTTCCTGACATCATGGCGATGATGCATCCCAGATGTACAGCATAAACCAGGGGGCGGTATTGCTCTGGAGCCTGCTGCGGCGTGTGGTGATACCGGATCGCCATCTGCAGCGATTCGGGCAATTCCCACGCTTTGGCGAGTTCAAACCCGGCTTCGGTGTGATCCATGCCGAGGATGTTGCGCTCACCTTCAAGGTAGTCATTAATATCATGGCTGTCGATCTCTGCGAGTAATTCAGTTGCAGAGCTGTGGAGAAAGTCACTCAGCACCGCTTTTCCTATGGCGTGGAGAATTCCTGCAGTGAAGGCGAGATCCTTGCTCAGATCCGTGGTGCAGTGGCGCGTTATCTCTCGAGCTGCGACCGCTGTGCGCAGATCATGTTCCCACAATTCTCCCGCCGGTCCTTCATAGCCTTTGAGTTCTTTGTTGAATAGAGCCTTGGCGCTGTCTTCGAGGGCGATTCCGGCAACAAGACGTTCCCCCAGATAACTAACCGCACGGTCAATGCTGGTTACCTGGTGTACCAGACCATAGGCTACTGAGTTCACCGTTTTTAACAACCTGGCGGTGAGGGCAGAATCGCATTTGACCACTTCGATTATTTCGTCGATGTCGTAGTCTTCCCGGGAAGCTATCTGCAGCAGGCGCGAGGCACTGGGGGAGAGCAGGGGAATTTCCTGAATCGCCGCGAGTATGTCAGCGCGCGTGGCACGTTGTTCCATGGTCTTCTCCATATTTATATTTTCCAGTCCTTACGTCCGGGCGAGGTTATCAGGGTTTCTCCCGTTGCTACGGAGACTGTAACGGTTCTGCTGTACGTTTCGCCCAGATCCTCAGCTACTGCGCCCAGAGAATACTTCCACAGGGTCTTTTTTACTGCCAGGGCATTGCGTTTGCCGATATTGAAGGTGTTATTAGGGTCCATGATCCGCGCGCCGCCGGCAAGTTTGACAATAAAACCGCGTCCGCTGGGATCACATCCGAAGGTGGTCATTTTTTTAAGCAAAGCAGAAATTCCGGTGTCGGCAAAATATCCCGGTCTGGTTTTTACCTTGTCCGGGTTTATTTTGGATTCCGGCAGGGCCACATGTACCATCCCCACGGTGTGAGTTTTGGGACACATGAGGATCACCGCCACACATGATCCAAGGGCGAAGGTTTTGACACAATCCGCCGAATTGTTGGTGGCGCCAAGTTCGCCAACTCCGAGAATAATATTGCCCATGGTTTCTTATTTCTCCGTTAACATGGAAATAACTTTTGCTGCGATGTTCTCCAGAGGGACGAGCTTTTCTGCGCCTCCCTTTTCATACGCTACCTTGGGCATACCGAAGACTACGCAACTCGCTTCATCCTGGGCGATATTGCGCGCACCGGCGTTTTTCATTGCCAGCATTCCCTCAGATCCGTCGGCGCCCATGCCGGTGAGCATCACCCCGATAGCATTTGCGCCCACGTTTTTTGCTACGGAATTCATCATAACATCCACGGAGGGGCAATGACCACTGACCTTCTCCCCCGGTTCGCAGCGAACCTGATACATCCCCCCGGAGCGCACCACCTCCAATTGTTTCGCCCCCGGTGCAACCAGAATTCGCCCACTCCGGATTCGATCGCCGGTTTCCGCTTCCTTGACCTCCATGGCACAGAGCTGATTGAGGCGCTCGGCAAACATCTTGGTAAATCCGGGTGGCATATGCTGCACAATCACCACCCCCGGGGCGGTAGCGGGGAATTTGCACACCACCCTCTTGAGTGCTTCGGTGCCGCCGGTAGAGGCACCGATGGCAATAACCTTGTCTGTCGATTCAGCCAGTGCGCTGGATGACATGGTGGCCTGTGCCCCGGGTTGAGACGGGGTTTTGTTTTTCCAGTGAGACACATTGGCTCTGGCTGCGGTTTTAACCTTCTTGCGCAGTTCGCTGAGCATGTTGTTCATGCCCTGGGCCACGTTGCTGGTGGGCTTGGAGACAAAATCAACCGCTCCGGCTTCAAGCGCCTCAATGGTTATCTGTTTGCCGCGTTGGGTTAGAGAACTGACCATAACTATAGGGAGGGGGTATTGCGGCATCAGCTTGCGCAAAAATTCCACTCCGTCCATACGCGGCATCTCAACATCGAGAGTCAGGACATCGGGACGCAGTTGGACTATCTTGTCGCGTGCAATATATGGATCTACAGCAGAGCCTACTACTTCGATCTCCGGATCCATGGATAGACCCTGGGTGAGGATCTGCCGGATAAGCGCAGAATCATCTATTACAAGTACACGGATTGGTTTGGGCATGAGTAGTTAGCTCCCTTTTTGGTACACCGCAGGCATGATATAGCGGAACAGTTTGCTGTCGCGCCCGAGGGTTTCAGAGTGTCCGATAAAGAAATATCCTTTTGGTTCCAGGAAACGGTGAAAACGCTGCACCAGCGCATCACGCGTGGTCTGGTCGAAATATATCATCACATTGCGGCAGAAGATGATGTGGAACGGGCGCTTAAACGGGAAGGTGGTATTCATAAGATTGAAGCGCCGAAAGGTAACTTCCCGCCTGATTTTTTCGCTTACCTGCATCTGCCCCGTGGGTAGCCGGGTAAAATACTTGCGTTGCAGGTTTTCCGGCAGGGATGCGACCTTGTCTGCAGGATAGATCCCTTCACGTGCGGTGCCCAGAACCCGCTCCGAGATATCGGTGGCGAGCAATCCGGCATCCCAGCGCGGGTATTCACTTCCCAGATATTCATGCATCAGCATCAGCAGAGTGTACGCCTCTTCACCTGTGGAACATCCGGAACACCAGACGCGGAGGTTTTTCTCTCCGCGGTTGCGTATTTCCTCGCAGATGTTGGGTAAAGCCGTATTGAGAAAGTGGTCAAAATGATCCTTCTCACGGTTGAAATAGGTATAGTTGGTCGAGATAAGATTTATCAGATCGCTTACCGCTTTGCCACTGGTGTCTTTTTCCAGAAAGCGATAGTAATCTTCAAAGGTGTCTATCTTATTCGTGCGCAGCATTTTCTGCAATCGGCCCACCAGGAGCGAGCGTTTCTGCGCGGTGAGATTGATGCCA
>JAIVHC010000214.1 GCA_020201305.1 Geobacteraceae bacterium | reverse complement strand
CAACTGTTGTGGCGCGAGATAGGAGCGCAGGACTGGGCTGAAGGATGGAAACAGTATTTCAGCGCATTTCAGATCGGCAACAGTCTCGTGGTTAAACCGAGTTGGGAAGAAGGGGCCTTCCCCAATTCTGCTGTAGTGACTCTCGATCCGGGGATGGCGTTTGGAACCGGAACCCACGGCACTACACGTCTATGCCTTGAATTTATCGCAGCACGTCATGAGGCGGGAGCAGGGATACGACATATCCTCGATGTAGGAACCGGCTCAGGGATTCTTGCCATCGCTGCTCTTGCCCTCGGCGCCGAGAGGGCGGTTGCGTGTGACATTGATCCCGTTGCGGTGGAAACCACCTGGGCCAATGCCGCAATTAACGGATTCGAAAAGAGTATTGAGGCGACCCTGGAACCCCTTGACAAGATTCCCGGAAGTTTTGATCTGGTGGTGGCCAACATCCTCGCGGAGGAAAATGTGCGCCTCGCATCCCAATTGTGCACCCGCGTGGCTCCGGGCGGATATCTGGTGCTTTCCGGCATACTGGCGGAGAAGGTGGATTTTGTTACGCACACATTCAATGCTCGCTTTGCTGCTTCACCCACGGTGAACTATGCTGGAGAGTGGGCCTGCATTGAGTACCGGAGATCACCCTGATGCGGCGCTTTTTTGTTCCGTTTCTGGATCAGAGCGCCCGGAGTTTTGTCCTCCCCACTGACATTTCGCATCACATTGTAACCGTACTGCGCCTGCATTCCGGGGATACCTTCGATCTGTGTGATGGTGCAGGGCTGTGTTGCCGGGTAGTTCTTGAAGATGGAGACCCGAAAAAGGCACTGGTGCGGGTGATGGAGTGGCGTCCTGAAGCTGAAACAGCCGTGCCCATAGAGCTCCTGCAGGGGATGCCGAAGGGAGAGCGTTTCGACCTGGTACTGCAGAAGAACACCGAACTCGGGGTGAGCACCTTTATGCCGGTGTACACCACGCGTTGTCAGGGACGTATTGCGGCAGCAAAGATAGATAAAAAATTGCAACGCTGGGGTAAAATTGTGCGGGAAGCTGCACGTCAGTGCGGGCGCAGTCGGCTTCCGCGAGTAGAAAAACCGCAGGAACTCGAGAGTGCTCTTAAAAGCTGCACTGCCACCCTGCGTCTCGTGCTGTGGGAAAAGGCCGGGGTTGAGTTGAGCGCGACCCTGCCGCCGCAGCTGGGGTCTGCGGATGCCGGGATTGCAGTTCTTATCGGTCCCGAGGGAGGGCTGGCACAAGCAGATGTTGAAAGGGCAGTTGAATACGGATTTGTGCCGGTGCGTTTCGGGCCGCGTATTCTGCGCACCGAAACTGCCGGATTCGGAGTAGTGGCAGTGTTACAGTATCTGTACGGTGACACTGGTAGCAAAGCAGATGCAGGAGAATTATAGAGCCGGGTCCGGTAGGAGTGCGGCAGGTCAGGTATATGGTGCTTGAAAATACGGAGAAGATATGCGTTGCCTTCATTGCGGTTATAACAGTTTTTCCCATCTGGAACACTGTAAGAAATGCGGCTGCGAATTGAAACGGAGAAGTGCAGAAACCCCAAATCTCGAAGATGGCCCTGTTACAAGACCTACGGCTGTGGATGGCGAAGATATGTTCTGTACGCCAGCTGCAGATGAAATCTCTGCCCCTGCTGTGATTTACACAAATGCGGCAGATACCCCTGGAGCCGCCGACCACACTCAAAATGAGCCCTTCCTGGCCGGTGAATTTCCCGCAGACTCATTTCCCTTGGCGGATACACCCCTCCTGCAGGAACATTCCCTCATCGGACGCCGCTTTCTGGCCTCGGTACTTGACATCGCTGTTATACTCGCTGCGTGGTTGTTGTTCTACACTTGGGGGCGTAGTCTGTTGTGGAAGGGCGGTGGAGGCTTTTTTACGCCACTCCTGCACAGCCCGCAGGCCCGGGGGGGATTCTATCTTTTGCTGATTCTCATAGCGCTCGCGTATTTCATTTTGTTTCACTATATAAACGGGCAAACCCCGGGTAAAATTGTGACCGGAATAAAGGTGGTATCATGTGATGCCGGGCCCCTGACCCTGAGCCAGGTTCTACTTCGCACCTGTGGGGGCTTCGTTTCCGCGCTGTGCCTGGGGGTAGGGTATATTGCGATCTGGTGGGCGTACGATGCGCGAGGGTGGAACGATAAATTCGCGGATACATGTGTGGAATTTATGTATGCAGAGGATACGTCAACACCAGAGTATGAATAAACATAAACCCGGGGAGGGTCGAAAATGCAGTTTGTGAAAATGCACGGTCTCGGTAATGACTATGTTTACGTGGATACATCCATTTCAGCAGTTGAACATCCCGAGCTCCTCGCCCGCGAGGTGAGTGATCGTCATTTCGGCATCGGTTCCGACGGACTGATTCTGATTCTCCCTTCGGAAGTTGCAGATTCGCGGATGCGTATGTTTAATGCGGATGGCTCCGAGGCGCAGATGTGCGGCAACGGCATTCGCTGTGTGGCAAAATATCTCTATGATCGCAAACGCGTTACGGGCACTACGGTAAATATCGAAACCGCTGCAGGAGTCCGCAGTATCGAAGTGGTTCCGGGCGGAGACGGTAAAGCCGGGCAAGCGGTGGTGCATATGGGAGTGCCGCATTTGCTGCGCGGGGAAATCCCCATGTGCGGCGAACCCCAGGAACAGGCCCTTAATGCAGCGCTGCAGGTCGAGGGTGAGACCTTCGAGGTGAGTTGCGTATCCATGGGTAACCCCCATTGCGTAGTGTTTGTTGAGGATGTGGAAACATTCGAAGTGCAAAAGTGGGGACCGTTGCTCGAAACCCATGCATGGTTCCCGGAGCGCACCAATGTTGAGTTTGTCGAAATTATATCTTCTGCTGAGGTGAAACAGCGCACCTGGGAGCGTGGAGCGGGTGAGACTCTGGCATGTGGTACCGGTGCATCTGCGGTGGTGGTCGCCGCTTATCTCACCGGACGCTGTGAGCGCAACATTGTCACCCATCTGCGCGGAGGTGATCTGTTTATGGAATATGTCCCGCAGGGGTATGTGCGTATGACGGGGCCGGCAGTAGAGGTGTTTCAGGGTGAATATATTCCGCAGGAGGAGCGCAGATGAAGGGAGTACTCTTTGATCTCGACAATACCCTGTATGCGGCGGAAAGCGATCTGTTTGGCCTCATTGATGTGCGTATCAACGCGTATATGCGCGATGTGGTGGGGATCGAAGCAGAACGTGTTGATTATCTGCGCCGCCATTACTGGGAGAAATACGGTGTTACCCTGCGCGGCCTGATGCACGAATACGGCACCGATGCCGAGCATTACTTGGAGTATGTGCACGATGTGGATGTCTCCAGCCGCCTGCAGCCTGATCCCGAACTCAAAATCTGTCTGCAGAAGATGCCGGAGCGCCGCTTCGTGTTTACCAATGGTTCTTCAGACCATGCGCGCCGGGTGTTGAAATGTCTCGGTATTGAAGACTGTTTCGAGCATATCTACGATATCCGCATCAGCAACTACATGCCCAAACCGCATCCATATCCCTATCATGCTGCGTTGAAGCACGCAGGAATGCGCGGCGAGGAATGTATCATGGTGGAAGATTCTCTCCCCAATCTGCATACGGCGGCACGTTTGAATATGGGCACCATCTGGATAAATTCTCGAACCGATGGCAGGGTTTCGCATGTGGATGCTGTAGTCCCCGATGTGGCTCGTGCTACCGGAGTGATTGGTAGCTGGCGTGAGATGAGGGCGGCATGCGCGCAGTAGTTCAGCGCGTGATCCGTGCCCAGGTTGTAGTCGATGAAGTAGTGGTTGGTGCTGTAGGTGCCGGAGTTGTGGTTTTTCTCGGGGTGGACCGCACGGATGAAGAGACAGATGCGGAATACATCGCAAACAAAATAGCGGGGCTCCGCATCTTTTCCGATACCCAGGATAAGATGAATTTAAGTCTGATGCAGTGCGGTGGAGAGGCGCTGGTGGTGTCGCAGTTCACTCTTCTGGCCGATTGCCGCAAGGGGCGCAGACCGGGCTTTTCGCGCGCTGCTTCTGGAACGATGGCAGCCAATCAGTATGAAGCCGTGGTGGAACGTCTACGTTCTCTGGGGATCAGGGTTGCGACGGGGGTGTTTCAGGCCGATATGCAGGTGGATCTGAGCAATGATGGCCCGGTTACCATGCTCTTAGACAGCAAGAAGGAGTTTTGAGTCAAATGTATGAGCTGGAAACGCAAATACCGAGCAGGTCGGCGCGCAAACGTCAGGCTCATGAGGTAGAAGATCTGGCACGGGATCTGGTGGATATGAAGAAGGCGGAGGTTGCATGCCTGAAGCTTGCGCC
>JAIVHC010000152.1 GCA_020201305.1 Geobacteraceae bacterium | reverse complement strand
GAGGATGACGCCGAGCATGTTGTTGTAGTCGTGCGCGACCCCGCCGGCGAGGCGCCCGATGGATTCGAGCTTCTGCGCCTGCAGGAGCTGCTGTTCGAGCTCTTTGCGCTCGGTGATATCGACAGCAATTTCGAGGCGCACCCGCCTGCCATCGATCCAGGTGATGGCCTGATCACGGATATCGTACCATCGTTTGTCTATTGTATTCTGAAACTCGGAACGTACCACTCCGGTCGGATTCCCCTGCGCATCCAGAAGTTCGGCATTATTACAGAACGAGCACGGCTTTCCTTCGTTCTGCAACACCTGCCAGCACGGCTTTCCTTCCACTTCATCCCCGACAATTTTGCGCAGATGCTCATTTACAAACAGCAGTTCGTGGGTGTCAAAATCCGCGATATAGATAGCCGCATCCACGTTGTCCAGGATGGTACTGTAACGTTCCGAGCTGTAACGCAATTGCTGCTGGCTTTCTCCGATGCGCGCCACAAAACGGCGTAACACCAGATATAGCAGCCCGGCAGTGAGGAGAACATAGCCCCAACCCTTGAAGGTGGAATAGAGCAGAAGCTGACCCTGATCTTGAGCCAACACCAAGATCGAGCGATCAGAAAAGTAGATCCAGAGCAGGGCTACAACGGCATATAGTAGAGCCACTCCAAATGCAAAGGGGAGTTTTAAAAAGCGTGGAATTTCGGATTTTTCTGGCATAGTATTGAGCCCATTCTCAGATTCTGACCTTGACTTTTCCGATCCATACTGCGATATTGCACGGCTTCAGAGAGGTGATCGCGGCTGATATCCTCCGCGCCGGCAAGATCGGCAATGGTGCGCGCCACTTTCAGAATACGCGCATAACTGCGGGCGGATAAGCCCAGGCGTTCCGTCACCATCTCCAGCAGTTTATCCCCTTGCGCATCGATGGGGCAGAACTTGCGGATATGCCGCGCTTCCATCTGGCTATTGGAATGAATGTTTAGTCCCTTAAGACGCTGTTGCTGAATCTGACGAGCCTGCTCCACCCTGGCGCGAATGGTAGCAGAGCTTTCCAGTACCCCTGTATCAGAAAGCTCCTGATACGGGATGCGCGGCACCTCGACATGCAGGTCAATGCGATCAAGGAGAGGCCCGGAGAGGCGATTGCGGTAGCGTTCGAGAATGGAAGGAGAACAGGTGCACTGGTGCTGACTATCGCCCAGATAGCCACACGGGCATGGATTCATCGCCGCTACGAGCATAAACGCAGCAGGATAGGTCAAGCTCATACTTGCGCGGCTGATGGAGACACTCCCATCTTCGAGGGGCTGGCGCAGCATTTCCAGAACGTTCTTTTTAAACTCGGGCATTTCATCTAAAAATAAAATCCCGTAATGAGAGAGACTCACTTCCCCGGGACGCGGATAACTGCCTCCACCGATCATCCCGGCATCGGAAATAGTGTGGTGCGGTGCTCGAAAAGGGCGTTGGGTCACCAGGGCGTCATTGCGGGGCAGCAGACCACACACGGAGTGGATTTTGGTGGTTTCCAGAGCTTCATTGAATTCCAGACGCGGCAGGATGGTAGGGATACGACGTGCAAGCATGGTTTTGCCGCTCCCCGGTGGCCCCACCATTAACATATTGTGGCCGCCTGCGGCGGCTACTTCGAGGGCGCGTTTTACGTGCTGCTGGCCGCGCACCTCGGCAAAATCCGCCAT
>JAIVHC010000213.1 GCA_020201305.1 Geobacteraceae bacterium | reverse complement strand
GCTTTGGGGAACGCTGTGGGAATGCTAACCTGTGTTCTATAATTCCGGCTCTGCAACTCAAGATGGACACAGAGTGCGTCTCCGACGAACAGTTACGCAGCCTGCGTGTAGTCTCCCGCCAGATATACGAACTCGCTAATCTGGTACCCAATAAGCACCAGGCGTATGTGGGTAATGCTGCTTTTGCACATAAAGGCGGTGTGCACGTATCCGCCATTCAGCGCCATCCCGAAACCTATGAGCATATCCGCCCTGAATTGGTGGGTAACGCCACCAGGGTACTGGTATCGGATCTATCCGGACGTGCGAATATCCTCGCCAAGGCGCAACAGTTCAATATCAACCTCGACAGCAAGGATCCCCTCACCCTGGAAATCCTCGAAGAGATCAAGGAGATGGAAAATAAGGGGTATCAGTTTGAAGGGGCCGAAGCATCGTTTGAACTCTTGATGCGCAAAGCCCTCGGTACGGTACGGCATTTCTTTTCCGTCATTGGCTTCCGTGTTATTGATACCCGCCTTAAGGAAGGGGATATGCCCCTCTCCGAGGCCACAGTAAAGGTGAAAGTCAGTGGCCGTATTGAGCACACTGCGGCCGAAGGTCAGGGTCCGGTCAATGCGCTCGATAACGCGCTGCGCAAAGCACTGGAATGCTTTTATCCGAAACTCAAGGAGATGCGCCTGTTTGACTACAAGGTACGCGTTCTTCCGGCTGGCAAGGGTACCGCATCGGTTACCCGTGTTCTGATTGAATCGGGCGACACAGAAAACCGTTGGGGTACCGTAGGAGTTAGCGACAACATCATTGACGCTTCATACCTTGCGCTGATAGATGCATTCCAGTACAAGCTTGCGAAAGATTCAGAATAGAAGTGTAGCTACTCAGGTTTTCGGGGCCGCGCTAATTGCGTTGGTGCTAAGTCTTTTATTGTTACAGAGCCGGAGTCTTTCCCTTGAAGGGGCGGGCCCGGCTTTTTTTTACCCTTCTGAGCATGAACACTGCTGGGTAGAGGCCCAAAAGCGCACTGGCTTACGTCAAATATATGACGTAAATGTTGTGGGCGGCGTCGAAGAAATGACGCGCTGGCTCGGTGCTTCACCAGCCTTGACCCGTTCTTTGCGGGCACAAAATTATATCTCCGGACAACATATTGAAATTATTTATAAAGATTCAGGAAACTGTGAACTTGAATTGACGTGGATGCGGGCAGGAAAGCGCATGGCGCTGGGAATTTTGCTGCATCCGGATCGGATGGGAATACTCGACTGGCAGAATCTACGCGGAATTGGACCAGCTCTGGCTCAGCGGATAGTTGCGAATCGTCAAAATTATGGCGACTTCGGTACAATTTCCAGCGTAACTAGGGTATCTGGGATAGGAGAGAAAACCCTGGAATCTATGCGCCCGTGGTTTGTCCGTCCCACAATGTCCCAGAATTAAAGATCTTTTTGTCTATACTTGCACTATCGTTAAACAACTATCACTTCTTTTTTTTAATCCCTTCCTGTTCTTGGCATAAAATATGTATTAGTTAATGGGCATTTGTATGGTTTATTCTGTTGTTTAGGGTATGGCTGTACTTTTTTGTTCTGAAGTCCGGATTTGATAAATTGTTCTGGGGAGGTGCAAAATGAAGTGTCCAAAGTGCAAAGGTCGTATGTACACGGAAAAGTATTTTGATTATGTGCGTTCATACCAGGGGTGGAAGTGTAGTTGCTGTGGCGAAATGTTGGATGCGACCATAATTTCCAACCGTGCACGAAATCAGAACCACTATCTGGGTTGACGATGCTGTCAACAGGAGAGCGAGGTTAAGTAAGGCCGGGAATTCTATCCTGGCCTTTTCTTTTTGTAGCTTTGTGCTTAGCCATCTAATTTTGTGCTTTCTGCGAAAGCATCTTTGCTAACCCCCTTTTTTACTCTGATCATTGAGCCGGTATACGTAGGCTAGCACCTCCGCTACCGTCTGATAGAGTTCTTCGGGAATCTCATGTCCGATGGGTATTTGCGCCAGCAGTTCGGATAAGTCAGGATCGGTTGTGATGTGCAATCCGGCTTCCTGAGCCAGTTCAACGATACGTTCGGCAATATCTCCCTGTCCACTCGCTACTACAACGGGGGCAGAACCGGAGTCGCTGTCGTATTTAAGAGCTACTGCTCTTTTGGGTTTAAAATCCGCCATAGCTTTTCTCTCTGTCACACCCGTGCATCCAGGACTGACTTGTCCGGACTCAGACGCCCCAGAAGTGCTACCGCTGGATCTTTCCCGTTGGCGTCAATATTAAGGCGCTGAAGCCCCAGAGGTAGCAGAATGGTATCCAATTCTGTGCGCGTATTCTCCACCAATGCCGTGGTTTGGGGTTCTGCGCAGCTGATACGCACAAAAAGTTTTTCCTGCTCAAAAAGCATGTGAATATTTATCGCTCCCAGATTCTTCAACGCCAGATTCAGGGTGACGCTGAGATTCTTCCCTTTTTCTTCCCCTTCGGTGCCTTCTTTATCCCCATATTCTTCGATGAGTGCGTAGCCCTGTTGTAAAAAGTCATACGGGAGGGGCAAAAACAGGATTCCATCTTGCGCCAGTCGCCCGCGGCATAATTGGAAGAGTTCCAGTTGCTGGAGTAGATTAGTACTGTTTTCCCGCACCTGCGCAGATGTGTCTTCCTGTCCTTTGAGCTGAAGCAGCATCCCCTTGAGGCTGTTGCGCGCCTGTTCCACTTCACCATTCAGCAGGCGCCCTTCAAAATTAAGGCCAAGAATCTGAGCCAGAAGAGCGAGTTCTCGTGGGGGAGGGGTAGCTATATGCTGTTGTATGTTGCCGAGGGTCTGCGCCAGGGATTGAAGGACGGAGGCGGTAAGGGCGTGGAGGTGCGAGGTCTCGGAGCCTGAGGGATTGATGGCCATTGTGTCGGGAGTTGCAGGAGATGCGCTGAATTTTGCCATGTGCATCAGCATGTTTTGAAGCTGTTGCAATCCTTCCGGGGTTGGTTTGGTTCCAGCCTGAGTCTGAAGAAAAGGACTCAAAATCTGCTGTGTCTGCGAGGTAAGTGGTGTTGTGGGTGAAGTGCTGTCCCCCGGATCTGCCTGCAGTAGTTGAGTCAGAGATTCCTGGAGCGGGGTCGCTACCCGTGTCAGGTCTGCCCCGCCCGGGAAAGTACGTTGCCCGAGGAACTGCTGCGCGAGTTGTTGCAATTGTTGATTGGCGTTCTTGTCATTAACGTGTTGGCTAATCTGCTGGAGCCTCGCCCCAAGTTCGGGTTTGTGGTCGAACAGATGGAGAAGGCGAAGGAGATATTTTTCCACACCCTGAGGTACTACGCGCAGCTGAAGGACGGGCTCAGTCTTGGTGACCTGAAGATTGAGCTGCTGTCCAGTTTTAACATCCGCCTTGCTCTGGGCCCACATCTGCTTGCCATCCATATCGAGCAATACTCGACCGTCACCTTTTTCGGCGATGGTGGCCTGCACTACCTGATATGGCTGCAGATTGTGCTGTACGGCGTCAGCACTTTTTTGAGAGGGTGTGACCGGATTTACGCTGAATGCTGCCGGTTGCACCGGAACAAAAAATTCCATATACTCCTGTCGACCCGCTAAAAAATTTAATTTAGCAGAAGTTTGTTTAGCTGGACTTCTTGGCTCCGGAAACTGAGTTCTGTTCCTGTGGCACTGCGCCAGGAAAGTTCTTTGCAATCTTGGCCATGGCGCGGGCGCGCTCCGCATTCATTGCGGCTAGCCCAGCCGGGGTCAAATACATCTCTCCAGTGGGCGAACGCTGGAGTAATTCCTGTAGTTCCAGATGTTTTACCGCTTTTTTGAGATATGCTTTTACTTCAGTCTCCTCTGTTTCACTTCCGAGCATGGTGGCAAACTTCGCCCCCAGACCGATGTTTTTGCTGTTTATCAGGTCTTCCTGGGCAAAGGTCTGGGTTGTGCTGGTGATAAATTTGCTCAAAAATAACAGTGCAATGCTGTGCCATACTTGTATGTCTTCTTTTGCCATGGTGCTCCTCTGTACTTTCCGGGTTTAGGGGTAAATGGGGGCGTAATACCGGGGTTAACGTCCCGGTGGTTAGGATATATGCTGCCGTTTGAGGCTCAGGATTGTAACTTCATCGCGCTCAGGTGTCCATATCCTGTTGTGCAGCGGTAATCCGGATAGCCCCGGCGCTCAATTCAGTTAAGTGGCGGATCAGTTCTGCGCGTTGCTCTATCGGTACCTGAAGATGCAGATTGATTCCAACGCCGAAATCACACGAATCGATCCTCGCTTCGTATGCGGGCAGAATCCGTTCAACCATGTTAAAGAGTGGATATTCAACATACATATGCAGCTCAGTGTAGCTGATTTTTTCCTCTAGCGGCATGCGTTCCAGAACCTGGAGCAGGGCGTCGGTGTAGGCACGCGCCATGCCCCCTTTGCCCAACTTGATTCCCCCGAAATAGCGACTCACTACTACGGTTGTGTCGCCGATATCCGCGTAGAGTAAAGCGGTGAGCATGGGTTTCCCTGCGGCACCCTGGGGCTCGCCGTCATCGCTCATGCCGGCATGTTCTGTACTTCCGGGGGCACCAAACACTCTGGCCCAGCAGTTGTGGTTGGCATCAGCGTATTCCTCTTTGACGCATGCAATAAAGTTGTTGCTCTGTTCTATATCCGGGGTATACGTCGCTGTAGCGATAAAGCGACTGCGTTTTACTTCAATCCGTGTGCGGAGCGTTGTCTGGGGTATGGGGTAGCGCTGTGTGGTGTAACTCATGGTTGATGCTTTCGCAAAAAAAAATCATAAGATGGCTAAGCAAAAAGTTCGACCTACAAGGCCTGGTGTTTTTTCAGGGGCGAAGGCATACATCAGGTATGTCGAGGTCATGAAAGAACGCCGTAAGGTCGTAGATACAAGGGCGGACTTTTTGCGACGCCATCATGGTTCAAAATTTATGCTTACATCGCGGCGGTGTTCCGGATTTATCTCCCATAGGGTTCTGGGGTTGAATTTGAACCTTGTCGCCACAAGTAAATCAGGAAACTGTGCAATGCGGATATTGTAGATGTTCACGTATTCGTTGAAGAGTTCACGTCTGTCGGCTATCTGCTCTTCGATCTGGGAGATGCGGGTTCCGAGACGGCGGAATGCCTCATCGGCTTTAAGATCGGGATAGGCTTCCGTTACTGCAAACAACGATTTCAGCGCCTGACTCAAAAAGTTCTGTGCTTCAAGTTCAGCATCTGTAGAACCGGCCTGCGCCACCATGGATCTTGCCCTTGTCACCGCCTCCAGAGTTTCACGTTCATGCTGCATATAGCCCTTGCAAACCTCCAGGAGCTTGGGCAGTTCATCGTAGCGTTGCTTCAGGAGTACATCGATGTTGCTCCAGGATTTATCCGTGTTATTGCGCATGCTTACGAGATTATTGTAGATAATGATTACATAGGTGGTGAGTCCGATCCCCACCAGCAGGATGAGCCCCGCAACAATCATTCCGGTCATGGTTTATGTCTCCTTAGATTAAATCCAATATCTGCCCTGCCGCATACAGACCCCACAGAGCGAGAGCGAATCCAGCAGCTAAGAAAATGCCGCTATAGTACGTGAATTTGCGGGTCAGATGAAGTTCTGATTCGGTTTCGGCTATGAGAAAGGGATAAGAGCGTTGTGGCGGATGGGTGATACACACCTTACTGGAATTCTGAGAGTCGAAGCCTTCATTGAGCTGCCGGGTAAGCACTTTTTTTTCTGTTGCCTGGCGCGCCTGATCCCATTCTGTTATGTCGATATTCCCGTCGCCATTCATGTCGAATTTTTTTAGCTCTTCATCATTCTGTTTGAGTTGGCTCAATGCTTGACGCACGACCTCCCGCTGTGCTGGCGCTTCATTGTGAGCATGCGCGAATCCGAGAATATACACGTAGCTTCCTGCAGGAATTACCTCCTCCTGCCAGCGTTCATTGTCGTTATGTGTTTCGCTGAAGCAGAAGGGTAGCTGGGTTCGAGCACCACTTCCGCTATGGGAGGTTCTGATTTTAAGATCTGCACCCTCGGGCTTTACCTCCACACTTCCGGTTCCATCCTCGATTAAGAAAGGGACATTACTACTCGAAGTGACACTCACCAGTGACCACTGGCTCTCGCCATGTGCAGATAGAAGACGGCGATTGGTGCGAAAGCGCTTGCGTTTGTATTTTTTTATTTTGTAATAGACGCAGGGGATACCGGAAATGGGAGAAACCAGGGCATATATGCGTTTAGCGTGTCCCTGAATTTCGACCATACCCATGGCCATGGAGCGAATTTTACTCGTAGGGGTATCCTCAACGCGGCGTTTCAGGAGTAGATATTTGGTCCCGAAGTAGAAACACAGTCCCGCTAGCGATATCTGCGCTATTCCATAGCTGAATAGATATTGAATCAGATCATCGCCAATATCCACCTGGACAAGACTGATCCCTATCACGATTACGCTACCCACAACGGGTAATAAACGTTGCCAGCTCAAATGTAACTTCAGGCCGGAAAGGGTGGTGGGATCGGGTGCCTGTGGCAGAGACACGGCCTCTTGAGATTCTGCTGTTTTGTCAGAAGGTTTCTGCGCAGGTGAATCCGCTTGTGTTTCTGATGCGCCGGATATCGTTGGTGTTAAAGGTAAAAGGGAAGCTAAGGCATTGCTTTGATGTGGAGCCGCTTCCTTTGGTGTAACACCGGCACCCGGAGCCTCTTTGCCCTCCTTGTCGAGTTCGGCCATGAGCCAGGCGTAGTGAGTCAGAGCGCGCAGGTTCCCCCTATGCGTGTATGCTGCATTGACTTCAGAAACCGTTTCAGGGGTGCAGTCCGGCATAAAACCCATCCCGAAACCGTAATGCGTGCGTATGTCCGGGCAGGTATTTTTGATTTTGTGCCAGAGTGCTTCAAGATTTTTGTTGCGGCTCAGGCTCGCGGCAGCGCCGAGTTGACGGTGGTCGAACTTCCCTGGAATGATCCTGATTCCCGCTTCAGGGTTGCCGTCAGAGTTGAGCTGGTAAATATCCACCAGAGGTGAAAGACGGAAAATTTCCTGCTCCAGCGCCTCCAGGTCGAAAGGCGTCTGTGCCCCGCCTCCGTAAGTGTGACGCACCAGCATGCGTTTAAGGTGGCGTTCAGCGATGCGCGCGGAGATGTCGGAGACAACGGCAAGCAGGCGGACCTCATGATTACAGCGGAGAGTATATGCTGCACAGCGCAGAACAACCTGAGAACCTGAAAGAGAAAGATCCTGGAGAGGTTCAGGGGTGAAAGTGGGGGCAGGAGGGATGATCTTTCGATACGGATGCTTATGCTGTTCGAGTACCTGCGCCAGTTTTGCCATCCTGGCGCTGCTGCCCTGCGCCAGACGTGCAGGAAATACCCCCTGCAGGCGCTGGCGCAGGGTGTACATATCTGCAAATCCTTTGGCAGCAAGTTCCTGCGCCAGTTCTTCATCTTCAGGGCTCAGGCGCGGAGTTGTCTGCACAAAGACGTGAAATTCAG
>JAIVHC010000047.1 GCA_020201305.1 Geobacteraceae bacterium | reverse complement strand
TGTTTAGCCGAAACGCCCGGTGATGTAGTCTTCGGTCTGCTGATTCTGCGGTTTAACAAACAGTTTACTCGTTTTTCCGAATTCCACCAGCACCCCTTCATACAGAAAAGCGGTGTAGTCGGAGACGCGCGCGGCCTGCTGCATGTTGTGGGTGACAATGATAATGGTGTATTTTTCGCGCAGATCCTTGATCATCTCCTCCACCCGCGCCGTGGACTTCGGATCGAGGGCGGAACAAGGCTCATCCATCAGAATCACTTCGGGATTTACCGCGATGGCACGCGCAATACAGAGGCGCTGCATCTGCCCCCCGGACATCCCCAGGGCCGACTCATGCATACGATCCTTCACTTCGTCCCAGAGAGCCGCACCCTTAAGGCTGCTCTCCACTGCTTCATCCAGAACATCCTTGTCGTTGATCCCCGCGATGCGCAGGCCGTAGACCACATTCTCGTAGATCGATTTCGGGAACGGGTTGGATTTCTGAAACACCATCCCTACCTTGCGGCGCAGTTCGATAACATCCAGATCGCCCGAGTTCACCTCAGTACCATGGAGGCGGATACTCCCCTCCATACGTGCAATATCCACCATATCATTCATGCGGTTCAAACAGCGCAAAAACGTGGACTTTCCACATCCGGACGGGCCGATTAAAGCAGTTACCTGACGCCGGGGAAAAACCATGTCCAGATCAAACAGGGCCTGTGCCTCGCCATAGTAAAAATTGAGGTTTTCCACCTCGATAACGCAATCCGCCAGGACAGGATCTGTCTCAAGATCCAGGCCATGAGCTTCAAGTGCTGAATTCATATGTCCTCCACAACACACAATATCTATCTAACACCATGGGGCGCGCAGCCTCCACATTGGGCGATTGGAAACCCATATCGTAAATGTGGAACCCGAGGTGCATGAACTTCCGGTCCAGATGTAAGAACGGAAACTGCCCGTCGAGCGGCAGGGCGGGGGCAAGTTTCACCACTCCGGTAATCATGAGTGGGGCAACCTCACCGGCGGCGCGTGCCATGGAGAGAATCAGGCCGGTCATGATCCCCGGCGACGCCATGGGGATCAGAATGCGCATCAGGGTCTGAAAGCGCGTGGAACCCAGCGCCAGGGAACCTTCGCGCACGCCACCGGGGATAGCACTCAGTGCTTCCTCGGTGGTAACGATCACCACCGGTACCGTCAGCAAGGCGAGGGTAAGGCTTGCCCACAAGAGTCCCCCGGTTCCGAAGGTCGGAGTTGGAAGACGCTCGGGGAAAAACAGCTGGTCGATGGTGCCGCCCAGGCCGTAGATAAAGAATCCGAGTCCAAAGATACCGTAAACGATGGAAGGGATGCCCGCAAGATTGTTCACCGCTATGCGCACCATCCGCACCATGGGACCGTCGCCGGCGTATTCACTCAGATAAATCGCCGCAATTACCCCGAGAGGAAACGAAAAGAGGCTCATAACAAAGATCAGGAGTACCGTACCGAAGATCGCAGGGAACAGGCCACCTTCGGTGTTTGATTCACGCGGCTCAGCGTAGAACAACTCCAGCAATTTACTCGCATACACCCCGGCGCGCTGAAGAATATTCATCTGGTTGGGTTTGTAGATGCGCACAATTTCTGCCAGAGGCACTTCCACACCACGTCCGTTAACATCTTCGAATTCGGCTACATAGCGCTTCATGTGCGCTTCATGGGCACGTTGCTGTTTCACCAGCGCCTGATATTGCTGCTGCAGGGCTAACATCTGTGAGGTCAGGTCAACTCGCTCGGGAGCATCTGCAGGCACGCCCTCGTAATCAAGCTTGAGGACGGCATTGCGCTTGTCTTCCATGGCATAGTTGTTTTCATTGATCTGCTCACCGATCTTCTCAATCTCGTCTTTTATCTCCCGCGCTGCATTGCGCTCCTGCTGCATCACCTGCCACAGATCTCCGGAGTCAAGCCGTTTCTCCGGCAGCACAACGGCACTCAGAAAGCCGTAAAAATCTCCGTATGTTTCGCGCTCCACGGTTACAGCATCGTCCTGATAATGCGTGCGTTCGACCGTATCAGCATCAACCCAGCGGAAGTCAAGGCCATACAGGTCGCGATTGCCTATTTTCAACTGCATTCTGGTTCCCTGATCATTTGGGCGCGGCTCTTCCTTCAGGATCTTTCCAAGAACAGCTTGCCCGCTGGTGAGTTCCAGAGTGGCAAGGCGCTGGGGCCAGAATGCGCCCAGACCGTTGAACATAATCACGAGGATCAGGGTCAGAGCCATGAGCAGGGTAACGCCCAGGGCTGCAGCCGTGATCCACACCTGTGGCTCGCCGCGATTGTAAAACTGTTTCATATACTCATACCTCTAGAATCAGAAACGCCCATACTTCTTACGCAACCGGTGTCTAACCATCTCCGCGGCGGTATTCAGGACAAAGGTCATGGCAAAGAGCAACACCGCAGACAGGAACAATACCCGGTACAGGGTGTCGCCCTGAGGTGCCTCAGGGATTTCAACCGCAATATTAGCCGAGAGGGGGCGCATGCCGTTGAAGATACTGTAATCCATGATTGGAGTGTTGCCCGTCGCCATCAGCACAATCATGGTCTCACCCACTGCACGCCCGAGACCAATCATGATCGCCGCAAAAATTCCGGGGCTCGCAGACGGGAGGACTACACGCCATACGGTCTGCCACCGGCTCGCCCCCAGGGCCATGGAAGCGGCTTTATGACTCGCTGGCACGTTGGAAAGGGCATCCTCGGACATGGTGAAAATAATGGGGATAACCGCAAAACCCAGAGCAAAGGAGATTACGATGCTGTTACGCACTTCGTAACGCACCCCGAGTTCGTTATACATCCACTGCTTAAAATTACCCCCGAACGCACTGGCCTCCAGCCATGGACCGAGTTGAAACGCTACCGCCCCGGCAAGAACCAGAATGGGCAACAGGACCAGAAGTTCGCGTCCGCTTTCGATATACTTGCCCCACGCACTGCGGCGGATGGGCTGCCAGGCTATCAGCAGGAGGATAAAAAACACCGGAAGGACAAGGAAGCTCAGCACAAATGCAGGGAACTTCTGTTCCAACACCGGGGCGAACCAGAGGGCCGCCAGAAAACCGATAATAACCGTAGGGATGGCCGCCATGATCTCTACTGCGGGCTTAATACGCTCGCGCAGGCGACTACTGCCGAACTGACTTGTGTAGATGGCGCCGAGCAGCGCGAGGGGCAACGAAAAAACCATGGCGTAGAACGTACCCTTGAAGGTACCGAAAATCAGCGGCGTGAGACTCATTTTGGACTGCGCATCATCGCTCGCCGATGATGACTGCCATACCCATTCCGGCTCGGAGTAGCTCTCGTACCACACCTTGCCGAACAGGGACTTCAGGCTGATTTCCGGATGGGGATTATCGAGTGCCCACAGGTTGATGGCGCTATTTTCATGCAGGGTAATCAGACCATTGCCACGCGGGGCCAGAGCCGCCTGTTTTACCGGATGATCAGTATTCAGGCTCAGCAGATGGCGCTCACTGGTAGAGAAGTCGAGCTTCACGCTCCCCTCGGTGTCAATACTCAGGAGGGTGCGATCACGGGGTGACGCCACCAGCGAATCTATCGCGGCATCATGTTGTGAGAGCGCGTGGATCAGACGCAGGCTATCTTGCCCGGCGCCGGCTTCGGTTGGGGCCGGGAACCATACGGTAACCTCCCCTTGCGCATCTCCCACTGCAAGGGAGATATCCCCGCGCATGATCTCGAGCGCGGTGATGCGGCGATGATCGTCAAACCCCTGCACCTTATCCAACTGCTGTGCGCCACCATCCTGGAGGGAATAACGCATTAATCCTCCGGCCGCAGTGGCCAGATACAGGGTCGTACCCGCTCCGTCAAGTTCGATAGCGGTGATCGGATCCGGATGAATCCCACGCAGAAGGATGCTATGTTCTTCCTCATCCACATCCCCGAAGAGATTCTCTTCGCGTACCTGTTGCAGAATCTCAATTTCCTGATTGACAAACAACCGCACCAGCGTAGTGCGTGCTTCGGAGTGCGACAGTACAATACGCTCTACCGCTTGTGTAGCAGGAGCGTACTCGGCCACGCGTTCATGGGTTACAACACTATAGCGCTCCCCGTCCGCATCATATTTCTGCTCAAACCTGAACTGCTCCATGCTGATCAGACCCGACGACCACTGGAGGGCATAAATCCTTGTGCCGGAAGCCGAGGTAACCAGATCAGCCGCAACGATATCAGCATCTGAACCGGCGCCAACATCTATCTTCTTCTGCACTGCGCCATCAGCGTCCGCATCCATGAAGCTGAATGTCCCATCCCGATCAATGAGATAAACCCTGGCGAGATACTCATCCACCCCTACAGCGAGGATATCATCCTTATCCACCCCGGCGGGCAGATCGATATGCTGCTTGAGTTGCGCTTCAGCGGGATAAAACAGCGGCAGCGCCTCTTTGCCGATAAGCACAAGAATCAGTATCACGCTGGCGATTACCAGCACTCCGCCACTGCGTATAGCTACAGCTGCAAGGCGGTCATGCAGCTTTATTTTGCGCAGTACCTTTTTATCCATAGTCTACATCATCCCAAGGTATCTGGTTTCCAGCGGGCGGATAACACCCGCAGGCATCAAACGAAAAACACACGTATGTGAATAAAAATGTGTGTATTACACACATGCAACAGACATCCGGCCCTTAGCTCAATGCCATGGCCGGATGTCTGCTCACTTGTAATGCTTGTTTTCAGGTTATGCTCAGCTGCGTTCGCAAGTTACCCAGCGAGTCGCTTACTTGAGATTCTCGAGCTGCTTTTCAGCTATCTTTGCCGGCAGAGGAAGGTATCCATCTTTTACTACGATTTTCTGCCCCTCTTTGGAGAGTGCAAAGCGGATGAACTCTTCTACCAGCTTCGGCAGAGGCTCGTTGGGTTTTTTAGCCACGTAGACATAGAGCATACGCCCCAGGGGATATTTACCCTTGAGGACATTCTCGTATGTGGGCTCATACGCGGTGTCGCCATCCTTTTTGGACAATGCAATTGCTTTGACCCCGGATGTCATATATCCGATGCCGGAGTAGCCGATGGCACCCTTGTCTTCCGTTACCGACTGCACTACAGAGGCTGAACCGGGCTGTTCTTTAACCGTATCTTTATAATCCCCTTTGTACAGAGCGTGCTTCTTGTAATAACCGTAGGTACCGGATGCGGAATTACGCCCGTACATGCTGATAGGCATCGTGGCATACTCGCCCTTGAGCCCCAACTGACCCCATACATTGATATCTTC
>JAIVHC010000212.1 GCA_020201305.1 Geobacteraceae bacterium | reverse complement strand
CGTAGTAGGCCTGCCGCTGAGCGAGATCCTTGCGGATCTGGAAGAGCTCGGCGCGCATCGGATGTTTGGTGGAACAAACATCTAGGAGCGAATTGCCCCTGGCACCAAAATCATTCCTTCCCCCATAACAGTGGAGGCGAACATGGAACCTTCTATATCTCAACGCCTGGCGCAGATACATGCACGCATGGATGAGGCATGTGCACGCTGCGGACGCGATCCGGAAACGGTGGAGCTCATTGCAGTGTCCAAGAAAAAACCTGCTTCCATGATTGACGCCGCTGCCCATGCAGGCCAACAACTGTTCGGCGAAAGCTACGTGCAGGAATTCTGTGATAAAGAAGCCGAAGTAACTGAAGATGTGCGCTGGCATTTTGTGGGTGCCTTGCAGTCGAATAAGGTGAAATACCTGCGTGGAAAGGTGGAAATGATCCACGCCCTTGATCGCTACAGCCTCGCGCGCGAGATCAACAAGCAGTGGCGCAAACTCGATAAAACCATTGATGTACTGATTCAGGTGAACCTCGCCGGTGAACAGAGCAAAGCAGGTGTTGCGCCTGAGGATGTGCAGGCTCTGGTTGAGCGTGTGGCTGAGTTGCCCCACGTGCGGGTCAGAGGCCTAATGGCCCTCCCTCCCATGGCCGAAGACCCCGAAGAAACCCGTCCGTGGTTCCGCCAGCTGTGCGCGTTGGCGCACAAGCTCGATACCCTTGAACTCCCCGGCGTTAGCATGGATACCCTTTCCATGGGGATGAGTCATGACTTTGAAGTGGCTATTGAAGAGGGCGCCACCCTGATTCGGGTAGGTACCGCAATCTTCGGCGCTCGCGAGGTGGATCATGGCGCATAAAAATACAGCCTTGAAGCCCCGTGCCCTGTGGGCTTCGCGTCTCGGGTTTATCCTCGCTGCCGCAGGGAGCGCCGTGGGGCTCGGGAACATCTGGAAATTCCCCTACATTGCGGGGGAAAACGGCGGCGGCGCCTTCGTCCTCGTGTATCTGCTGTGCATCGCCTTTGTGGGCTTACCTATCATGATGGCGGAGTTGATGATCGGGCGGCATACACGCAAGGATGCCGTAGGCGCGTTTGTCGCCCTTGAACCCAAACGCCGCTGGTGGCACACCCCCGGATGGATCAGTGTGGCGGCGGCGTTTCTCATCAGTTCATACTATTCGGTGGTTGCGGGATGGACCCTGGACTATGTGTTCCGTGCCATCATGGACAGCTTCAGCGGCGAATCTGCCTCCGCGATTGAGGGGATGTTCAGTGCCCTCCTCGCCGATGGAGGGCGGCAGTCGTTCTGGCACTTGATCTTCATGTTGCTGTGTCTCGGAGTAGTAGTCGGCGGGGTGCAGAAGGGTATTGAACGCTGGAGTAAAATTCTGATGCCGATCCTGCTCGTACTCCTTACCCTGCTATTTGTCAACGGCATGCTCAGTTCCGGAGCGCGTCAGGGGCTCGAATTCATGTTCCGTCCTGATTTTGCCAAGCTCACCCCCGGCTCTGTTCTTGAAGCCCTGGGGCATGCGTTCTTTACCCTCTCGTTGGGGATGGCGGCCATGATCACGTATGGTTCGTATTTAAGCCGCAACGAAAATCTCTTCGCGGCGAGCACGCGTGTGGCGCTACTCGATACAACTATTGCTCTGATGGCGGGTCTGGCCATTTTCCCCATTGTGTTTTCCGTCGGTCTCGAGGCTGCTGCCGGACCCGGGCTGATATTCCAGACTATTCCGGTGGTATTTTCCCAGATCGGCGGAGGGCATGTGCTCTCCATCATGTTTTTTCTGCTCCTCGCCTTTGCCGCCCTCACCAGCAATATCTCTCTCCTCGAAGCACAGATAGCGTATTTCATCGACGAACGCGGCTGGAGCCGCAAAAAGGCAACCCTCACCATCGGGATACTCGCGTTCAGTGTCGGGATTCCCACGGCCCTATCCTACAACGTGATGGATGGGATCACCTTCATTGGCGAGCGCAGTTTCTTCGATTCCGCCGACTTGATCGCCTCCAATTATCTCCTTCCCATTGCCGGTTTGCTCATCGCCATCTATGTGGGCTGGTTCTGGAGCGGAAGTGAAGAGAAGGAAGAACTCGTCTCCGGCGGAGCATGGGTCTATCCCGTATGGCACTGGCTGATCCGCTATGTGGCACCGCTGGCGGTAGCTCTAGTGCTATATTTCAAAATCGACGAGGCCGGGCTGTGGGCTTATCTTGCACATCTGTTCGGAGGGGGCGCATGATTTTTTCCGCTGTGAAGGCACGTGATCCTCTGCACCTCCAGAGCGAAGATGAATAAGCTCGCAGATCCCACCCCGCAGCTGAGCATGAAGCAGATAAGCTTCTTTTTCCTCCCCCTGCTGCTCAATGTTCAGCTCATGAGTGTGTCCCACTCCATCATCAACAGTGCGCTGGCGCGTCTGGATGACTACGTTCTCGCTCTGGCTTCCTTCTCCGTGGCGATGGTGGTGCACCTCCTGTTTGCGTCTCCCTCGTATCAGAATCACACCATCACCATTGCGGTAGTACGCGGCCCGCGCTCGTTTCGGAGCATGATAATCTTTGTGGTGCTCATCGCTTTGTATGTATCTCTGATGCTGAACCTCATCGCGTATACTTCCTTTGGTGATTTTATGCTCCGTAACGTCCTCGGGGTAGATGCGGAAGTAGCACGTGAAGCGCGCCAGGCGCTTGCGTTTATGGCGCTGTTACCTTTCTTCACGGGCTTCCGCGGCTTCTTCCAGGGGCTGGTGATCCGCTCGCGACGTACTCACCTGGTTACCATCGCTACCGGGATCAGGGTGGTAGCACTCCTGGGGTTTATTGTGCTGGGGCGGCGCTGGTTCAACGGCGCGCAGCTCGGTGCCTTTGCCCTGGTGAGCTGCGTGGCGCTCGAGAGTCTGGTGATGGGAGCGATGGCGTACCGTAATCGTGGTTCAGTGCCCGGAAAACCCGGGGATGCGGCGCTGGACCAGAGCCAGACTCCGCTCAAGGTATTGTGTTTTGCCCTGCCGGTGGCTTTCTCCTCCGGACTGCAGCAGACCATCCCGGTGGTTATCAACGCCATTATCAGCCGTTTTCCGGATGCCAATCTCGCCCTTGCAGCGTTTGGAGTGATCCGCGCGATTATGTTCATGCTTGCCGGCCCCCTGCGCAATCTGCAACAGGTTTATCTCGCCATGGTGGAGAGTGCAGCGGACTACAAAGTGCTGTTACATTTCTTCTACCGTGCTAGTGTGGTGATGGCGGTGCTGGTGCTTCTGTTGGCGTTTCCGTTCAATAACCTGATTCTTAAGCAGGTGCTGGGGATCGCGGATGATCTGCGCCTGTATATAATCTCTCCGCTGGCCTGGTGCGCTTTGTTTCCGCTCTTTTATGGTGCAACCAATCTGCTGCGCGCCCATTTCACCGGTAGCGGTCAGACCCTGGTACTGGGGCAGGCAACAATCTTGAAGTTTGCCTACCTGCTGCTATGCTGGCTCCTGTTGCCCCTGGTTGCACCCGAGATTTCCGGTATTGCGCTCGCAATTTTCCTCCTCATCAGCAGTGAATGTGCTGAGGGGCTTTTTCTGCGCTGGCAACGCAAGCGCCTGTAGACGAAATGCTGTGCTAATGTTATGCTAAATATTCATGAGCGTAAGTGGTGTTCTCCGTTGCCACGCCATCTTTTTCCCTCAAGGAGCCTGTCGGGCTTTACTGATCGAAGCGAAAAATCGACTGGTCGAAGACAGATTTCCGATCGTTTGAAGGCGAATAGCCGTAGCTATTTGTCGAAAAGGATCGGAAATATGAACCGATCAGACGGTTTTGCAGCCGATTCATGGAAAGTCCGACAGTCTCCTAGTGCAGATTCAAGCCCCATATGTCAAAGCGGGGTTAAGAGGTTCTCTCCACAGCGTATGGCGTAGATTCCTCAACTAACTGAGCAGGATTTGTGGATGCAAGATACTGACATCAGCTTACGAAGTAGTAAGCGCCTCGCATTAACGGCGTTTGCGCTGACCTGTGTCATGCTGATACTGATGGGGATCGCTTTTTATCAGTATCAGCGGCGGGGAGCACTCCGAAGTGCGCAGGAAAACCTGCGGGTTGCGCACGATCTCTATACTCGTCAGATATCCTACTGGCGCACCCAGCACCTTGCCCTGGCGCAGATGCTCGCCTCCGATTCCCGCTTTCGTCACAGCGCCGCAGCGCTAGCAGCGCGGGAGCCCGGCAGCGATATCGCCTTCCACCGCGAACAACTGCGCAGTATTCTCGGTGCCATGCGGCATAATTACGAATACCACCACCTGCTTCTCGCCGATCGGGATGGCAATCCGCTGGTGAACTCCCCCCATTCCTCGCGGGAGGAAATTTTATCCTTCCGATGTGGGGAAATGTGTCGCGCGGATATTGAGCTCAGCCTCGAACTCAATCAGGGGGTTTTCTCCTCTGTCCACCTACATAACGCAGCTGCGGATGT
>JAIVHC010000211.1 GCA_020201305.1 Geobacteraceae bacterium | reverse complement strand
TGATGGCGTCGCAAAAAGTCCGCCCTCCGGCGTTACGGCGTTTTTTCAGGACCTCGACATACCAGATGTATGCCTTCGTCCCTGAAAAACCACCAGGCCTTGTAGGTCGAAATTTTTGCTTAGCCATCTTATGATTTTTTGCGAAAGCATCACCCTTGGTTTCACTGCAGGATAGTTGCCTTGTTGCATCCTGTAGGAGCATAGAGGTGCAGGTGTTGGCCTGGGTCGGGCAAGGTTACTTTGTTCTTGCCCGTGTTTTCAATAATATGGTACACGAATAATATTATCAATTACTTATGGGTTTTACTCATCTATTAGCAGACGGGGTGTAATGTGCTTGAAGTTGCTGAAATTATAAAGCGGGCGCTGCACGAAGATATCGGCAGCGGGGATGTCACCACCATGGCAACAGTTCCGGCGGGGGCTACCCGACGCGCTGAACTGGTTGCCAAGGAGGACTTTACCCTTGCCGGACTCGATGTGGCACGCCAGGTTTTTACCACCCTTGACCCCGATGTGGCCTTTGAATCCCTGAAATTCGACGGCAACAAGGTGCGGCGCGGAGATGTGATTGCGTGGATCAAAGCTGATGCGCGCATTCTGCTTCAGGGGGAGCGGGTGGCACTTAATCTGCTGCAGCGCATGAGTGGCGTAGCTACTACGGCTGCGTGCTTTGTTGCCGCTGTAGCGCATACCGATGCAATTATCGTGGATACGCGCAAAACCACCCCCGGACTGAGAGTGCTGGAAAAATATGCGGTACGGATGGGGGGAGCGCATAATCATCGCACCTCTCTGTATGATGGCGTGCTTATCAAGGAAAATCACATTGCCGCGGCCGGCGGGATAAATGCTGCAGTTGCAGGGGCAAGGTGCAGTGCGCCGCATACCCTGAAGATCGAAGTAGAGACTGAAACCATTGATGATGTGCGCGAAGCCCTTGATGCCGGCGCGGATATCATCATGCTTGATAATATGACCCTGGAACAGATGTCAGAGGCGGTTGAGTTGATCGGCTCCAAAGCTCTGACCGAGGCTTCCGGTGGGGTTAATCTGGATACGGTGGCGGATATTGCCGCTACCGGTGTGGATCTGATTTCGGTCGGTGCTCTTACCCATTCGAGCCGCGCCGTGGATATTTCGATGCTGTTCCGCTAAACAGCTGCGCCATATTATTCTGCTATCAGCCGAGGAGTTTCATCCATGGGGCAAAATCATTTGCGTGAAGATATCATCCGCATGTTTCTGGAACACGAAGGACAGATTATCTCCGGCGCGGAGTTGAGCCTGAACCTCGGAGTGAGTCGCACTGCAGTATGGAAGCACATCAATCAATTACGCGAAGAAGGGTATGAGATTGAAGCTGTTCCAGCGCAGGGGTACAAATTGAGTGCACGCCCGGATGCGTTGCTCCCCGCTTCCATTGAGATAGGGCTGGATACCTCTATAATAGGGCGTCAGATCGAGTGTCACGCCGAGATCGATTCCACCAACCTCAGGGCGCAAGTGCTAGCGGAACAGGGAGCACCGGAGGGAAGTGTGGTGGTGGCTGACAGCCAGAGTGCCGGACGCGGACGCATGGGAAGACCCTGGGGCTCACCCGCCGGGGTTAATGTCTACACCTCAATTATCCTGCGCCCGACTCTGGCGTTGAGCGAAGCCACACAACTGACCTTTCTTGCGGCGGTGGCGGTGGCGCGGGCCCTGGAAAAAAGCTGTGACGTACGCGTAAATGTCAAATGGCCCAACGATATCCTCCTTAACGGAAAAAAAATTGCCGGGCTTCTCAATGAGTTGAGTGCTGAAACCGAAGGGATTCACCACGTGATTCTGGGGATCGGAGTGAATCTGAACATGGAGCAGAATCAGTTCCCTCCTGATTTGCGCTATCCGGCTACTTCGATCCTGCTTGAAAGCGGGCAGCGCGTGGATCGGGTGCAGTTTGTGCGTGATCTGTTGAGTGAAATTGATATCCTGTATACCATGTTGCTGGAGCGCGGTTTTGTTCCAATACGTCTGGCATGGGAGGCGTTGTTTGATCTGGTGGGGGCGACCGTGGATGTCGATACCGGCTCCACTCCCGTGTGCGGCAGAGTAGAGGGGATCGCAGAAGACGGTGCCTTGCTGCTCGATACCGGGACAGGGGCTCCCACCCCGATTTATTCCGGAGATGTGCGTCCTGCAAGTGTTTAAATTGCCACACTACAGGAGAGTGCTAAGAGAGTGCTAAAAAAAATGTACCTATTCAGCAAGGCCTTGTGGCACCCATGGAATGGATGTATCAAGCCTTTGCTGAACAGTTGCAGAATAATTGGCGCAATTCATACAGAAAGGAAGCGCTGAAATATATGCTGCTGGTTATCGATGTTGGCAACACCAATACAGTCCTCGGGTTGTACCGGGAAGAAGAGTTTCTGCACAGTTGGCGCATCCGTACCGATAAGGCGCGCACTGATGATGAATGTGCCATGCTGCTGAACGACCTCATGACCTATCGCGATTTTGAGATTGTGCAGATCAGTGCGGTGATTATTTCCTGTGTGGTGCCTCCGCTCCTCGATGCCCTGGTGCGGATGAGCCGTAAGTACTGCGGGGTTGAACCCATTGTGGTGGGAACGCAGATTGAAACCGGGATGGAGATTGCGTACGACAACCCACAGGAAGTCGGGGCCGATCGCATTGTGAATGCCGTCGCTGCGTACGCGCGCTACCAAAGCGCCCTGATCGTAGTGGATTTCGGGACCGCGACCACCTTTGACTATATCAGTGCCAACGGCGTGTATCAGGGGGGAGCCATCGCTCCGGGGCTGGGGATCTCCGCCGATGCCCTGCACGAACATGCGAGCAAGTTGCCCCGCGTCTCCCTTGAGCCGCCCCCCATGGTTGTGGGACGGAATACGGTCAACAGTATGCAGTCGGGATTGTTGTTCGGCTACGCCGGCCTGGTGGATGGGATAGTGATGCGCATGAAGGCGGAGGTTGAAGATCAGCCGCAGGTTATCGCCACCGGGGGGTTGGCGGAGCAGATTGCAAAAGCCGCCACCTCCATTGATGCCGTAGAGCCGCAATTGACCCTCGATGGGCTACGGCAACTGTATATGCTTAACCGATAATTTTATCCCGTCAGGACCATGTCCGGCGGGTTTTTTTCTGCGGAACATGAAGAACGCATGCATTTGTTGCGGGGGTCTGCCTCGGTGTGCTCTTCATTCGGCATTATCTCTAGGAAAGGAGTACCCATGGGAGCAAATGACACGGCGAAATTGAGGAATGTGGGCATTGTTGCACATGGAGGTGCGGGTAAAACCTCGTTGGTTGAGGCGATGCTGTTTAACACCGGCATGACCAAGCGCTTCGGCAAGGTAGATGAGGGCAGCTCAATCATGGACTTTGAGCCCGAGGAGATTAAGCGCAAAATCACCATCAGTTCAAGTCTGAATCACTGCATGTGGAAGGATTTCAATCTCAATCTGGTAGACACCCCGGGGTATTCCAATTTTCTTCACGATACGCGCAACTGCATGCGCATCCTGGGCGGGGCGGTGATGATAGTCTCCGCCATCAACGGAGTAAAGGCGCAGACGCATAAAATCTGGCAGTGGGCCAAGGAATATGAGATCCCCATGCTCGCATTTGTGAATAAGATGGATCGTGAGCGTGCCGACTTTCTCCGCGCAGTGGATGATATGGAGAAGATGCTCGGGAGCCGGGGGATTCCGGTAAATATCCCCATCGGGGCGGAAGATGATTTCCGCGGCATTGTAGATCTGGTGAATATGAAGGCCAGAATCTATCAGTTTGATGAGAAGGGGACCTACACCGAAGAAGATATCCCCGCTGACTACGCGGACGAGGCCCAGCGCCTGCGTACCCAGCTGCTTGAAGCGGTAGCTGATGCCGATGATGCACTGATGGAAAAATATCTCGAAGAGGACGACCTCTCGCGAGATGAGATAATCCACGGCTTGCGTGAAGGGACCCTCACCGGCACATTTACCCCGGTTCTGTGTGGGAGTGCCACCGCGAATATCGGAGTGCGCCAGCTCCTTGACTATGTAATCGATTGCCTCCCTTCTCCGGTGGATAAAGGGGTGCAGATCGGTACCGATCCCGACACGGAGGAGATGGTGGAGCGGCACCCGGACACCGCAGACCCTTTTTCCGCCATGGTGTTTAAAACCATCAACGATCCATTCTCGGGCAAGCTTACCATGTTCCGCGTTTACTCCGGCAACCTCACCTCTGATTCCGCCGTGTTCAATGCTACCCAGGACAAAGAGGAGCGCGTAGGGCAGTTGTTCAAGATGGAAGGGAAGAAACAGGCCCCCGTGGATAGTGCGTGTGCCGGAGACATCGTGGCGGTAGCGAAGATGAAAGTTACTGCTACGGGTGACACTTTGTGCAGTCCGAATAAGATCCGCTACGAGAGTGTTCTTCAGATGAAGCCGGTGATCTCCTTCTCCCTCAAGGCGTGCAGCAAAGGGGATGAAGAGAAAATTATGTCGGGGCTGCAGCGGCTGATGGAGGAGGATCCCACCCTGCAGGTTACCCGTGACGAGCAGACACACGAGATGATTCTTTCCGGCATGGGACAGGTACACATTGAGGTTGCGGTGGAGAAACTCAAGCGCAAGTACGGCGTTGAAGTTGAGTTGCATACCCCGAAGGTACCATATCGTGAAACCATCAAGGGCAAGGTGAGTCTGCAGAGCAAGTACAAGAAACAATCCGGCGGCAAAGGTCAGTACGGAGATGTGTGGATTGAACTGGAGCCCCTGGAGTCCGGCGGGGGGTACGAGTTTGTAGACAAAATTGTCGGTGGGGTGGTGCCACGCCAGTATATTCCTGCCGTAAGCAAGGGGATTGAGGAGGCGATGCAAACCGGTGTGCTCGGAGGATTCCCGGCAGTGGATATTAAGGTTACCCTGTTTGACGGTTCGCATCACTCGGTGGATTCATCCGAGATGGCGTTCAAGATTGCCGGATCCATGGCATTTAAAAAAGGGATGCAGCAGGCGAAACCTGCGCTCCTGGAGCCGATCATGGAGATGGAGGTAATCATGCCGGATGACTGTGTAGGCGATGTCATCGGGGATATAAACTCCCGCCGTGGCCGCGTACTCGGGGTGGAACCTCAAGCCGGAAGTCAGGCGCTTAAAGCCCATGTGCCCATGGCCGAGGTGTTGCGCTATGCCCCGGAACTGCGCTCCATGACCTCTGATAGAGGCCTGTTTACCATGGAGTTCTCCCACTACGAAGAAGTGCCTTCGAACCTGACTGCCAGGATTCTTGCCGAAAACAATGGCGAAGAATAGTCAACCCGTGGCAGATAAACTCAACCACAAACCGGATAGCGGCGGGCAACTGCAGATCTCAGCTGAGGTTGCCCGCCTCATATCCGCAGATGCCGGCGGGGAGGAAAAACGTCGCGCCCTGGCAGGGTATCTTCCCCTCTCCATGCACGACCAGATTATCCTCTGGTATTTGTTCTACACCCGCAGCGAAGAGGAACACGTGCGGGAGTTGTGCCTCGAAGGCGTAGCGCAGAGTAGTGTTATGGCGTTGAAGCCGGTTCTGCATGATGCCAACCTCGACTTGCGCGTGCTGGAATTTATCCTGCTCGCCAGACGGTCAGATCTGCCCACCCTTATTATCTTACGTCCGAATCGCTCCATACCGGAGGCGGTGTGGAAGGGAGTTTTCAGCACATGCTCCTACGAGGTGCTCTCATTTTTCTTTGATTCCAAATCCCCGTTCACCTTAAGTCATGTGGAACTCAAGGCCGCGGCGGCGAATGCCCAGGCCACATCGGAAATACATAAAATCATCGCCACACGCCTTGAAACAGGGGGATCTTTACCTGAAGCAGATCCTCAGGATGAGCAGAACTCTGAGGCGGAGAAAGCAGATACTCAAATCGCGGAGGAGAAATCTGACGTAGAGCAGGAGTTTGATCCCGATAATGATGCGGAAGAGATGGCTGATGGTCTGGATGGTGTTACCAGGTATCAGATGATCCAGGAGTTGAGAGTCGGAGACAAGATCAAACTCGCTCTGAGCGGAGATAAGGAGTGGCGATCGCTGCTTCTCAAGGACGGCAATAAGCAGGTAAGTGGGGCAGTGCTCAAGAATCCGCGCATTACCGAAAAAGAGGTGCTGATTTTGTGTCAGAACCGCAGTTCCAACGAAGAACTGATCCGCATCATCCTCCTCAACCGCGAGTGGATGAAGAACTACAGTATCCGTCTCGCCCTCACCATGCATCCGCGTACCCCTCTGAACCAGGCGATCAGGTTTCTTTCCACCCTGAGTGAGAAAGATCTGCGTAAGCTTTCGAAAAGTCGCAACATCTCTTCTGCGCTGGTTAATGCGAGCCGACGGATTCTGCTAGCAAAATCCAAGCGCTGAGATCCAGTCTTCTATTCCATCTGGCCCCCAGGTGCTGCAGGTTTCTCCGCGCCAGTTTTGGTTTGACCTGTTGCACCTGCTATGATATTCAAAAAACGTTTTAAAATCATATTGTTATCCGTACTGAACGCATATTTGGTTCTGTCAAACATGTGTCAGCTATAGTATATCCAAAGGAGATTTGAATCATGGCAGGATTGTTGGACAACACCGTAGGCGGCATTCTGGAGCAGATGGCAGAGCGTTTTCCCGACCACGACGCACTGGTGTATCCAGACCGGGGGCTGCGTTATACCTATGCCGAGTTTGACGCCCTATGCGACCGGGTGGCGCGGGGTCTGCTCGGAATGGGGATCAAAAAAGGGGAGCACATTGCGATCTGGGCCACCAACGTACCTGAATGGGTAATCCTGCAATTTGCGAGCGCCAAGATAGGGGCGGTTCTGGTAACGGTGAACACCAGCTACAAATCTTCAGAGCTTGAATATGTTCTGGATCAGTCTGATTCCTGTGCTCTGTTCCTGGTTTCCGGCTTCAAGGATACTGACTATGTTGAAACGTAACACCCCCTCCGGGATGCTCAATTTCGAAGATATTGAAGCACAGGGTGAAAAGGTGTCGGATGCAGAGTTTGCTGTGCTGAAACAGAGCCTTGATGTGCACGAGGTTATCAATATGCAGTACACCTCCGGCACTACCGGTTTCCCGAAGGGGGTAATGCTTACCCACTACAACATTGTCAACAACGGATTCAATATCGGCGAGTGCATGCGCTTCAGCGAGAATGATCGCCTGTGCATACCGGTGCCGTTTTTCCACTGCTTCGGTTGTGTCCTCGGAGTTATGGCCTGCGTTACCCATGCGACGACGATGGTACCGGTGGAAATCTTTGTGCCCGAGAAGGTGCTGCAGGCGGTAGAGACAGAGAAGTGCACCGCCCTCCATGGAGTCCCCACCATGTTTATTGCCGAACTTGATCACCCTACATTTGAGCACTACGATCTTTCCAGCCTGCGTACGGGCATAATGGCTGGTTCTCCATGCCCCATTGAGGTGATGAAACGCGTCATTCGCGATATGCACTGTGACGAAATCACCATCGCCTACGGCCAGACAGAGTCATCCCCGGTTATTACCCAGACCCGCACTGATGATCCCATAGAACTGCGCGTTTCTACGGTAGGGCGTGCTCTTCCCCAGGTTGAGGTGAAGATCATCGATATCGAAACCGGTGAGACCCTCCCTCCGGGCAAGCAGGGCGAACTGTGTACCCGCGGATATCATGTAATGGAGGGGTACTACAAGATGGAGGCCGCCACTGAAAAGGCTATCGACAGTGACAACTGGCTTCATACCGGGGATCTTGCGATCATGGATGAGAACGGCTACTGCAAGATTACCGGTCGCATCAAGAATATGATTATCCGCGGGGGGGAGAATATCTATCCGCGCGAGATCGAGGAGTTTCTCTATACCAATCTCGCCATAGCCGATGTGCAGGTATACGGGGTGCCGGATCGCAAGTACGGCGAGCAGGTAATGGCGGCTATCAAACTCAAAGAAGGTGCCACCCTGACCGAAGAAGATGTAACCAGCTTTTGCAAGGGACAGATAGCCAACTACAAGATTCCGTGCTACATAAAGTTTGTGGATGAATTCCCTATGACTGCCAGCGGCAAGATTCAAAAGTTCAAATTGCGCGAGCTTGCTATCAACGAGTTAAAACTTGAGGATATAGAAAGCTCATAAAAGCGTTTATCTTCCTTGAGCTTCAACTGATTTCTGACGGGGCACGGCAGCAATGTAAATATGTTTACAGCTGCCGTGCCCCGTTTTCTACTGTAATGCCTGCTTCCCTTCTCCCTCTGGCTTTCTCCGGCATATTCTCCCTTTCACCTTTAAGATCCTGTGTTATAGCTCTTGTCGCATCCGGTCTATTATGGTAGGTTCAAATGCTATTTTTTGTAGTCCGAACGAGACAGGAAAGTATATAATTTATCCCATCTTTTCAGGGTGTTTCACTTCCCTTCCCTTACATGATTTCCTCCGGAGAAAATAATGATCCGTTCCATAGCAAAGAAGGTTTTCGGCACCAAAAATGAGCGCGAACTAAAGCGCATGCAGGTTATGATAGATAAGGTCAATGCGTTCGAAGAACAGACAAAAGAGCTTGATGATACAACCCTGCAAGGCAAAACCCCTGAATTCCGCCAGCGTCTGGAGCAGGGAGAAAAGCTGGATGATCTGCTCCCCGAGGTATTTTCCGTAGTACGCGAAGCCGCATGGCGCGTCCTGGAGATGCGCCACTTCGATGTTCAGCTCATCGGCGGCATGGTGCTGCATCAGGGCAAGATTGCGGAGATGAAAACCGGGGAGGGGAAAACCCTGGTTGCAACCCTGGCCACCTACCTCAACGCCCTGCCCGGTAAAGGGGTGCATGTGGTGACGGTTAACGACTACCTCGCTAAGCGTGACTCCGAATGGATGGGAAAGCTGTACAACTTTCTCGGCCTGAGTGTGGGCTGTATTGTGCATGGCATATCGGACGAAGAGCGCAAAAATGCGTATCAGTGCGATATTACCTACGGTACCAATAACGAGTTCGGCTTCGACTATCTGCGTGACAATATGAAGTTCGATCTGGATGACTACGTACAGCGCGAACTCAATTTTGCCATTGTGGATGAGGTCGACTCCATCCTGATTGACGAAGCGCGTACTCCTCTGATCATTTCCGGACCCAGCGATGTCTCCAGCAATCTGTACTCCCAGGCCAACAATGTAATTCCGCGTTTGCAGAAGGGCGAAATCATTGAACATAAAAATGCCGGGAAAGTGGGGCAGACCGAAAAAGAGTTTACCGGCGACTACACCGTGGATGAAAAGGCCAAAAGCGCCACCCTGACAGAACAGGGGGTTACAAAGGTTGAGAAGATCCTCGGGGTGGAAAATCTGTATGACCCGGGTCACATTGAATTGCTTCACCATGTGAATCAGGCCCTCAAGGCCCATGCTCTGTTCAAAAAAGATCACGTTCCAGAATTATTTCCGCATGTATGACAAGCTTGCAGGGATGACAGGTACTGCCGACACCGAAGCGCCGGAGTTTGCTGAAATCTACAAGCTCGATGTCGTGGTGATCCCCACGAACCGTCCCAGCCAGCGCCACGACTTCGCCGATGTTATTTTTAAAACCGAAGAGGAAAAATTCAACGCGGTTATCGAGGATATCGTTGATGCGTATCAACGGCGCCAGCCGGTGCTTGTGGGTACTATCTCCATCGAAAATTCCGAACGCCTTTCCGACAAACTCAAAAAGCGCGGGGTCAAGCACAACGTGCTTAACGCCAAGCATCATTCCAAAGAGGCGGAAATCGTGGCCCAGGCAGGCCGTGCCGGTGCCGTGACCATTGCTACTAACATGGCCGGGCGTGGTACCGATATTGTCCTGGGGGGGAATGCGGAGATGATGGCTGATGCCGCCATAGGTGGCAGTGACGATCCCGAACGCTATGCAGAGCAGCTTGAGCAGTATGTATCCCAGTGCAATGCCGAGCGTGAAGAGGTTCTCGAAGCGGGGGGCCTGTATATCCTCGGTACTGAGCGCCACGAATCGCGCCGTATTGATAATCAGCTCCGCGGGCGCGCCGGGCGTCAGGGTGATCCAGGGTGCAGCCGCTTCTACCTGAGTCTTGAAGATGATCTGTTGCGCATTTTCGGCAGTCAGCGCGTATCCTACGTGATGGAGAAGCTCAAAATACCCGAGAATGAGCCTATTGAGCACGGGATTATCTCGCGCGCAATTGAAAACGCGCAGAGAAAAGTGGAAGGGCAGAACTTTGAGGTGCGTAAGCACCTGATCGAGTACGACGATGTCATGAACCGTCAGCGTGAAGTTATCTACACCCAGCGGCGCGAAGTGCTGGGTGGAGAAGATATCCGCGAGACCTGGAATGCCATGCTTGAAGAGATGGTGGAAGATATCGTAGCCACATTCTGTCCCGAAAAGACCCCGATGCAGGATTGGAACCTCTCCTCCCTCGCGGATGATTTTTACAACCAGTTCAACTTTTGGCCCAAACTACCCGGCGAAGAGGAGCGCGCAACCCGTACCGAGCTGGAGCAGGATCTCAAACAACAGGTGTTCAAGCGTCTTGAAGAGCGTGAAGAGGAGCTCACCCCCAAGGTGTTCGAATATCTGATGAAGATGCTGCTTCTGCAGGTGATTGACAACAAATGGAAGGATCACCTTCTTTCCATAGATCATCTGAAGGAGGGGATCGGGCTGCGTGGCTACGCCCAGAAAAATCCCAAGCAGGAGTACAAACGCGAGGCGTACAATCTGTTCATGGAGGTGATGGGGCGCATCCGCCAGGAAGCGATTCAGAAATTGTTTATCGTCCAGCTGGTTCAGGAGCGCGATGTAGAGCAGATGGAGGCGGAGCAGAAACAGCGCAAGGTGGTCACCAACCGCAGCGATGAGCCGGAAAAGTCCCGGACCGTAGTGCGCGATGAAAACAAAGTGGGACGTAATGATCCCTGTCCGTGCGGGAGCGGTAAGAAGTACAAGAAGTGCTGCGGACGCTGAATTTCGATGTTACGTTGAAACGCATGTTGCCGGTGGGCCCAAAGTGCCCCCTGGAATGGGCGTCACGTGCCCTAGCCGTATAGTTAAAATTCCATTGAACAGGAACATATAGATGACACATGCAGATACACATGTAAAAGGATTCAGTTTCGCGGTAGCCATAGCGGGGATAAAACAGCAGGAAAAGCCCGATTGTGCTCTGATATATTCCGATGTGCCTGCAACCTGTGCCGGGGTCTATACGCGCAACAAGGTTGTGGCTGCGCCTCTGCAGGTCACGCGTCCACGCGTAGAGAGAGGTAGATGCCAGGCGATACTCATAAACAGCGGCAATGCCAACGCCTGCACCGGAGCCCAAGGGCTGGAAACCGCGCAACACAACGCCGGAGTTCTGGCTGCAGAGCTTGGGATTGATGAAATCCTCGTCGCAGTCACCTCAACCGGGGTTATCGGGGTGCAGCTGCCGGGAGAGCGTATTGATGCGATAGTACCGCAACTGGTGCATGAGCGCACTCCGGATCAGGCGCAAGCGGTGGCGGAAGCGATTATGACCACCGATTTGTTTAGTAAGGTTTCAAGTGCACGGTTGCAGAGTCCGACACAGAGCGGAACCATCCTCGGGATAGCCAAGGGGGCAGGGATGATCCATCCCAATATGGCCACCATGCTCGGCTTTGTGGTTACCGATGCCAAAGTAGGAGCCGAACTGCTTCAGCAGAGTCTGAGGATCGCGGTGGAGCAGTCATTTAACTCCATAACCGTGGATGGAGATACCTCCACCAACGATATGGTGCTGGTACTCGCCAACGGACAGGCCGGGGATGAGGAGATTGTCCCCGATAGCGCTGCTGCGGAGGATTTTCAGCTTCAGCTTAACAAAGTTCTCCTCGACCTGGCGAAAATGATTGTCCGCGATGGAGAAGGTGCCACTAAAGTGGTGCAGATTCACGTCCAGGGGGCGCGCAATGCAGCCGAGGCCAGGGAAGCGGCGCGCAGTGTGGCGACCTCAAACCTGGTGAAGACCGCATTCTTCGGCGAGGATGCCAACTGGGGGCGGATTATCGCTGCGCTGGGCTATTCGGATGCGGAGATGGACGCAGATCAGGTGGATATCTGGTTTGACGATATACAGGTGGTACACAACGGTCTGAGCACCGGCCCGAAGCAGGAGGAACTCGCTACCGACGTGCTGCGTCATAACGAGTTCTGCGTCACCCTCGATCTGCATCTGGGGCAGGGGAGCAGCGATTACTACACCTCTGATCTGACCTACGAATATATTAAAATCAACGCAGACTACCGCACCTGATCATCGTTATGCTGGATTTTCCTCCAAGTATGATTATAGAGCATACCCTGCTAAGCCCCACAGCACGCCGCGAACAGATTCTGCACGTATGTGAAGAGGCGGTAGAGTACGGCTTTGCTGCGGTATGTATCCCTCCGGTGTATGTTGAACTTGCCGCAGGGCAACTGCGAGGCAGTGAAGTGCGCGTGTGTACTGTAGTGGGGTTTCCCACCGGGTTTGAGTGTACCTCCACCAAGGTTTACGCCGCGCAGCAGGCCCTGCGTGGTGGAGCCCAC
>JAIVHC010000210.1 GCA_020201305.1 Geobacteraceae bacterium | reverse complement strand
GCCGCAGGGCAACTGCGAGGCAGTGAAGTGCGCGTGTGTACTGTAGTGGGGTTTCCCACCGGGTTTGAGTGTACCTCCACCAAGGTTTACGCCGCGCAGCAGGCCCTGCGTGGTGGAGCCCACGAAGTGGATATGGTGGTGCAGCAGGGGTGGATTCAGGATGAGCGCTATACGGATATCGAAACGGAAATCCGCCAGGTGAAACAGGCCTGCGGTTCTGTTCCCCTGAAGGTTATTATTGAGTGTTGCAATCTGAGCCCTGTACAGAAGAGGCTTGCTGCTGAAAGTGTAGCGGATGCCGGGGCCGATTACGTCAAAACCTCAAGCGGTACAGCAGCAGGAGGTGCGAGAGTTGCAGACGTAGATTTGCTATACGCTGCGGTTGGAGAACGCATTAAGATTAAAGCGGCAGGGGGGATTCGCACCCTGGGGCAACTTGACGCCCTGCATCACGCTGGAGCAAACAGGATCGGTACCAGTGCGGGGGTTAATATCGTGACCGAATGGCTGCAGAAAAGACGGTAGAGAAAGCAAGTGTCTGAATTTAATAGAGTAGTATTGATAGTTCTGGATGGAGCAGGGTGCGGTGCCATGCCGGACGCAGTTGATTTCGGTGATGCAGGTCCCAACACCCTGAAACATGTGGCAGACGTTGCAGGGCCTCTAAAGTTGCCAATGCTGGAGCAGATGGGGCTGGGGAATATCGTTCCCCTTTCAGGAGTGCCCGCATGCGCCACACCTTTAGCGGCATGGGGCAGGATGGCAGAGCGTTCCGCTGCCAAGGATAGCACCACCGGACACTGGGAGATGGCCGGAGTGGTCATGCAGGAGCCGTTTCGCGTGTATGCCGATGGTTTCCCGCCTGAAATTATTCACTCCTTTACGCGTATTGCCGGAATCGAGCCTCTGGGAAATATTCCCGCCAGCGGTACCGAGATTATTCAGCACCTGGGTCCCGAGCACATGTGCTCCGGCCGTCCCATTGTGTATACCAGTACCGATTCGGTGTTTCAGATCGCCGCACATGAGGATGTGATTCCCGTAGCGCGACTCTACGATATCTGTGCAGAAATGCGGGATGTGCTGGATCTCTACCGGGTAGGACGGGTTATCGCACGCCCCTTTGCAGGCAACGAACAGCATGGTTACGTGCGCACGACCAGGCGGCGCGATTTTTCCATGCCCCCACCCCAGCCAACCATGCTGGATATGCTTCAGGAGCACAATATCGAGGTGGGCGCAGTGGGAAAGATCTCTGATATATTCTGTGGTCGGGGGATTGATTTGCGTGTGAGTACGGCGAGCAATGCGGAGGGGATGAAAGCGACACAGGAGCACCTGCAGCAGATGGAACGGGGTCTTTTGTTCACTAATCTGATCGATTTCGATATGATGTATGGCCATCGCCGTGACAGCGTTGGCTTTGCTGGAGCCCTGCAGGAGCTGGACATCTGGCTTGGTGAATTTTTGTCCCAGCTGCGCGATAGTGATCTCCTCATTATTACCGCAGATCACGGTTGTGATCCTACCATGCCAGGCACCGACCATACGCGGGAATATGTGCCTTTACTGGTGTATACTCCACGTATCCAGGAGGGAGCAGATCTAGGGGCACGTACAAGTTTTGCGGATATCAGTGCAACCATACTGCAAAACTTTGCCTTGCGTGGTAGTATTGGTGTCAGTTTCCTCCAGCAATTATCCGCCGGATAAGAGATCCCCCGGAAAAAGGCCCTCTGGTCAGGGTGCGTTTCCCGGTCTGGCCTTAGGTATAACCCATTAGAGTAAAGGGCGATTAAATGAAGAAGTGGATATATGCGTGTTTATTCGCTACGTTAATACTTCCGTGCAATGCGCACGCTCTCGAGATAGCTGATGCAGCCATTACAAACGCCATCGAGGAACGCAACCCGGTTGATTCACTGAATACAGTGAAACGCCCTGTGGATCAGTTGTTTTGTTTTACCCGTGTAGTAGGTGCGCAGGAAGATACCTGGATTACCCATGTGTGGTATTACGAAGGCAAAGAGATGGCGCGCGTGCGCCTTGCGGTTTCCTCTTCCAACTGGAGAACGTGGTCTTCAAAAAAGCTTCTTCCGCAGTGGGAAGGTCAATGGCAGGTGCATATTCTTGATGAGCAGGGCCAGGCCAGGCTTATTGTGCCGTTTATGCTTGAGTAGTATTTTAGAGCTTCAGAACGTTTAACTGGTGTTTCTTACTTCAGCAAATACTATTATGGCAGCCACGGATACGCGAAGCTGCCTTGAACAGGGATGATTCAGGAGGTTTTGATGGGAAAACGGCTGTTGCTGGCAGATGACAGTGTTACGATCCAGAAGGTCGTAGAGATAACGTTTGCAGATAAGGATTACGAGCTTGACCTGGCCAGTAACGGCGATGAGGCTCTGCAAAAGGCACAAAATCTGCGCCCTGACCTTATCCTCGCGGATGTTTTCATGCCGGGTCTGGATGGATACCAACTATGTGAACAGATTAAAAATATGTCAGAAATGGCCGCTGTTCCAGTGCTGCTGCTTGCTGGAACCTTTGAGCCTTTCGATGAAGAACGTGCGGGGCAGGTGGGTGCCGCCGGTTGGATTTCAAAACCGTTTGCTTCACAGGCTCTAGTAGATAAGGTGGAGCAGGTTCTGGCTGAGGTGGCAGAACAGGAGCAGGAGTGGCAAACGACCCCGAGTAAAAGCCCTGCAGACAGCATGTTGAATGCCTTTGAACAGGCTTCGGCTACAGCATTCGGCAGTGGGCGCAGCGATGAATTGTCTGCAGAAGATACCCGGAGTGCACCTGTATCAGGACCCGCCTCTGATGGAGAAAAAACTGCCCCTGCCGATCCCCGCCACCAGGAGAAAGGTACTTCCGACTTTGCTACTGGTGAGCGCGAAGACTTCAGTTTTGAAGATCTCGCCTCTGCTGATGCAACTCCACCTGAACCAGCGCAGGAAGAAACACATCCGGACGCGTCCGTGAGCCCGGAGCCTGATTTGACTCCGCTTGATGAGACCCCGTCAATTCCTGCGGACGATTTCAGCTTCACCCCCGCCGAGCCGGAACCGGCTGTCAAGTCCGCACCTGCAGATGCGCCACCTGCCGATCCGTTTGCGGAGGCAGAGCAGAGCAGCGACATCCCTGCGGATGAAAAATCAACATCTGCGCCGCAGGATTTTTCGTTCTCTGTGGACATCGATAAAACAGATACGGAACCCGAATTGCCGGACCTGGATGAGTTTACCGCTCCTGCACCTGAAGCCGAAATCCCACCCCTGGATACTGGTGTACAGCAGGAGGCAGAACATGCTGCCACTTCCGCTGGTGCCGATGTGATTGAGCTGCAGGAAGATGATATTGTTGCAGAGGGTAAATATGCTGCGACTCCCTCTCGAGTCGAAGCCCGCGCCGCGTATCTGAGTGATGAAGAACTCGAGCGCATTGTAGAGCGCGTTGCCGGAAGTGTAATTGAGCGTCTAGCCACCCCCCTAATGGAAAAAGTGGTGTGGGAAGTAGTACCCGACCTTGCAGAGAGCATGATCCGCGAAGAGATGCAAAAGATCAGGCAACACGCCGATGTCAGCAACTGATCCGGTTGCAGTTCTGACGATTGACGCCGAAAAAGGGGATTGCTAGAATCCCCTTTTTCTTTGACCCGCCGCTACAACGCTGTTAATCAATATTTTTATTTCAATACCTGCGCGCCCGTTTTAATTTGATGCCCTTCCCTGTTCTGCGTATGCAGGAAGGGATGCGGATAAACGTTTCGGGGCAGAGCGCGGATATCAGGAAAGTGAACACACCATGTCACATGAGTTAGCTAAAGGCTACGAGCCGCACGATTTTGAACAGAAATGGTATCAGCACTGGGAACAGAATGGTTACTTCAAAGCCGATGAGCATTCGGATAAACCGGCATACTCCATTGTTATCCCACCGCCCAATGTTACCGGTGTCCTGCATATGGGGCATGCCCTTAACAATACCCTGCAGGATATCCTGGTGCGCTGGAAGCGGATGAGCGGTTTTGAGGTACTATGGATGCCGGGTACCGACCATGCCGGTATCGCGACCCAGAACGTGGTGGAGAAGCAGCTGAGTGAATCCGGCCAGGATCGTCATGAGCTCGGACGTGAGGCATTTGTAGAGCGCGTGTGGCAGTGGCGTGAGGATTCCGGGGGTAAGATCCTCAATCAACTCAAGCGCCTCGGCGCCTCGTGTGACTGGGAACGTGAGCGTTTCACCATGGATGAAGGGTTGAGCAAGGCGGTGCGAGAAGTGTTCGTGAGCCTTTACGAAGACGGCCTTATCTATCGCTCCAATCGCCTCATAAACTGGTGCCCGCGCTGCCATACCGCTCTTTCTGATCTCGAAGTGGAGCATGAAGAGCAGAAGGGCAATTTCCCGGGCGAGAAATTCCTATCATTGCCGATGAATATGTGGATATGGAGTTCGGCAGTGGGGCGGTAAAGATAACTCCAGCCCACGATTTCAACGACTTTGAGATGGGTAAACGCCATAATCTGGAGTTTATCAATATTCTGGATGAATCCGGTGTGGTGAATGAAAATGGCGCTGCCTGTGAGGGGCTGGATCGCTATGCTGCGCGTGAAAAGGTGGTAGCGGATCTGGATGCTCTGGGGCTGCTGGAACGTACGGAAGAACACCTTAATTCAGTGGGGGAATGTTACCGCTGTAAAACAGTCATAGAACCCTACATGAGCCTGCAGTGGTACGTGGATGTAAAACCCCTGGCCAAAGAGGCGATCAGGGCGGTAGAAGAAGGTGAAACCCGCATCGTTCCTCCACACTGGGGAAAAACCTATTACGAGTGGATGTACAACATTCAGGACTGGTGTATCAGCCGGCAGATATGGTGGGGGCACCGCATCCCCGCGTGGTTCTGTAACGAGTGCGGTGAAATCACGGTTTCGCGCCAGGATGCTACCACCTGCAGTAAGTGCGGCAGCACCGACCTGCGCCAGGAGACCGACGTTCTGGATACCTGGTTCTCCTCCGGAATGTGGCCCTTTTCCACCATGGGCTGGCCCGAACAGACCGATACCCTGAAGAAGTTCTATCCCACCTCATGCCTGGTGACCGGTTTTGATATCCTGTTCTTCTGGGTTGCGCGCATGATGATGATGGGGACGAAATTTATGCGCGAAGTGCCGTTTAAGGATGTTTACATCCACGCCCTGGTGCGCGATGCCCACGGACAGAAAATGAGTAAAAGCAAGGGCAACGTCATTGATCCCCTCACCGTGATTGAGGAATTCGGCACTGATGCTTTTCGGCTTACCCTTGCGGCATTCGCGGCCCAGGGGCGCGATATAAAACTTTCCACCGAGCGCATTGGCGGATACCGTAACTTCTGTAATAAACTCTGGAACGCAAGTCGCTTCGCCCTCATGAATCT
>JAIVHC010000209.1 GCA_020201305.1 Geobacteraceae bacterium | reverse complement strand
GTTGCAATGTAGCCCAAAAAACTACTATAAAGGAAGTGAAACAAAATCATGCTATGTATGCGTAACACGCATACATAGCATTCCACATTCGATAGAGGATTTTCGATGGAAGGAATAAACTACAGGACACTGGTTGAGGTTTCTGCTTGTGGGAGTTTCTCAGCTGCGGCTGAAAAGTTGTGCATAACCCAGTCTGCGGTATCCAGACGGATTAAAGCCATGGAAGACCGCTATGGACATGAGCTGATCTGCCGTAACAATACGCGCCTCGTTCTTACCGAATGGGGGCATGTAGTGTTGATGCAGGCCAGGAAAATTCTTGCTCTCGAAGAGGAGCTAAAAACAAGCTTAAAACAGGTGAAAGAGAAAAAGAGTTTTGCTTTTGGTTGTACTCCGGCGTTCAGCATTGCCCACCTGCCAAAATTGCTGGAACAGTTCATGATGATAAAAGGAGACGTTTCTGATTTAAAATTTATCTTTGATATGCCGGACAAAATTGTTGCCGGTTTGCGTGAAGACCGTTTTGATATGGCCATTATTGAGCACTGTCAGTGCGAGGATTTGAGTGGGTTTAAAACCACGGAACTGCCCGGGGATGATATTATCTTTGTCCGTTCACCGCAATTAGGCAATCTTCCTGAACAGGTCGATATTGACCAGCTTCTTTCCCTGCCCCTGTATGGTCGGCAGGAGGGATGTTGTTCGCGGATTTTTCTGGGGAAAAACCTTGAGTTTGTGGGGAGAAAATTCTCGGATTTCCGTGAATTTATCCTTTATGATGACCTCCATCTGATCATCGATGCAGTGATCAGAGGTAATGGTATTGCTTTTATCTCCTCTGATGTGGTTACGGAGCCGCTGCGTAAAGGAGACCTGGTTGCGCATACGGTTAAAGGCTTTATGCATAGCCGTAAACGCATTCTGGTAGAAAACAACAGGCCCGCCTCACCCTTAGCGGACCTGTTTCGGGAGTGTCTGTTTAATTGCTTTACAGATATGGCGTAGATCCATAGAGCAAGGCTAAAACCTCTTTTGTCGTTGCATGGCATATCCATAGATATTTCTGGCCATGGAACTGTCTAAGGACCTGATACGCCCCTCTGTCCTGGCATTATTTCTCCACCGGCGGCATCAACTCATCCAGAACTACAAAGTATTCCTCTAAATCCGCAGGTTGCATGTCCGCCATGTGGGGGATGCGGAAGGTCTCGTTCTTGATCTTGCCGTAGCCGTTATCCATGGCGTAGCCGCGTTCGCCTACGGTTTTCTTTATCCCTTCCAGGTCCAGCCCCCGTGTATTGCGTACACTGGTTAGAGTCATGGAGGCGTAGCCTTCGGCGGCAAAGAGCTCAAAGCCGTGCTTGCGTGCCCATTCGCGAGTCATCCCGGCCATACGCGCGTGGCGCTCGTAGCGCTTCTGCAGCCCTTCGCTGAACATCTTCTTCAGCTGCGCGTCCATGCCGTAGATCAGGCTGATACACGGGGTGCTGGGGGTGTTGTGCTTGAGGTCGTTCTTTTCAAACTCTTCAAAGTCAAAGTAATAACCCCGGTTCGGGGTGGTTTTCGCCTTTTCCAGCGCTTTGCGCGATACCGCACACACCGCAAGCCCTGGAGGGAGGCCGAACGCTTTTTGCACCCCGGCGAGACATGCATCCATCCCCAGGGTGCTGAAGTCGATGGGTACCGCGCTCATAGAGGAGACCGTATCCACAATAAAGCTCACCTCCGGATACTTTTTCATCACCTCGGCAATGCTGGCCAGGGGTGACATCACCCCGGTGGAGGTTTCGTTGTGTACCATGGTCATGGCATCGTATTTGCCGGAGGAGAGCGCTTTATCCACCATTCCCGGGGTGACGGGCTGGCCCCATTCGGCAGAAAATAGATCCGCTTCAATCCCACAGCGTTGGGTAACATCGTGCCATTTGGTGCTGAAGGCGCCGTTGGCGAAATTGGCACAGCGTTTCTGTACCAGATTGCGCACCGCTCCCTCCATGATGCCAAAGGCGCTTGACGTGGACAGGAATACCGGCTCCTGTGTATGCAGCAGGGTCTGCAACTGGGTGGTGACGCTCTTGTGCAGTTCGGCATATTCTGGCATACGGTGCCCGATCATCGGGCTCGACATGGCGGTATATACATCGGCGCTGACTTCAACCGGCCCGGGAATGAAAAGTTTCTTTTTCATCTACTTGATCCTTTCGCATCTGAATGGGGCATATCAGGAGGTATTTTTGGAGTAATTTTGCTGATGTAGCATGCGGCATATCCGCTGTCAAGCTGATGTCGTCGGCTCCATTCTATTCTCTAATCATCTTATGATTTTTTGCGAAAGCATCATGGAAGAGGAATGTGGAAAATTTCTGGAACAAAACCTTGACAATGCGCCGGCGCTGATTATATTGTCCACTGTTGTTAGCACTCGTCAAAACAGAGTGCTAACAAAGATTTGACTTTAACCCACGGCAATTATGCCGGAAACCTAACCCATAATAATACAGGGAGAGAAAACTATGAACATCAAACCATTGCATGACCGTATCATTGTTAAGTGTGTGGAAGAAGAGACCAAAACGGCTGCAGGGATCATCATTCCCGATACCGCTTCTAAAGAGAAACCCCAGCAGGGTGTGGTTCTGGCGGTTGGACCCGGGAAGACATCTGCAGAAGGCAAGGTTCTGCCCATGTCCGTGAAGAAGGATGACAAGGTTCTGTTTGGCAAGTACGCCGGTACCGATATCAAGGTTGAAGGCGAAGACTACCTCATGCTGCGTGAGGAAGATGTTCTGGGGATCATCGAGTAGGTTTATCCCCCTTAAGATCGAACATATACAAGAAGATAAATTGTCTTCATAATTTATCTTCTGAATTCAGCTTTTTATACTATTAAGCTAATTATACTAAAGAGGAGTTAAGACATGGCTGCAAAAGAAATTAAGTATTCTGAAAAAGCCCGCGCCGATATTCTGGCCGGGGTAAATCTCCTTGCCGATACCGTCAAAGTAACCCTGGGTCCCAAAGGGCGCAACGTGGTGATTGATAGGTCGTATGGCGCACCCCTGATTACCAAGGACGGTGTTACCGTTGCGCGCGAGATTGAAATCGAAGACAAGTTCCAGAACATGGGCGTACAGCTGGTAAAAGAGGTGGCGTCCAAAACCTCAGATATCGCCGGTGATGGTACTACTACAGCAACCGTGCTTGCGCAGGCTATTTACCGCGAAGGGGTTAAGCTGGTAAGTGCGGGTCATAACCCCATGGAGATCAAGCGTGGTATTGACAAGGCGGTAATCGCCGCCGTTGAGGCGATGCGTGAGCTCTCCCAGCCGATCGCCAACCACAAGGAGATCGCCCAGGTTGGCACCATCTCTGCCAACAGCGATGAGACCATCGGCAACATCCTCGCCGAAGCCATGGACAAGGTAGGTAAAGAGGGCGTAATCACCGTTGAGGAAGCGAAATCCATGGAGACCTCCCTCGAAACGGTTGAGGGTATGCAGTTCGACCGTGGCTACCTCTCCCCCTACTTCGTTACCGATTCCGAGCGCATGAGCGCGGAGATGGACGATCCCATGATCCTCATCACCGACAAAAAAATCTCTGCGATGCGTGACCTCCTCCCGGTGCTGGAGCCGGTTGCCAAGCAGGGTCGTCCTTTGATGATCATCGCCGAGGATCTCGACGGCGAAGCGCTGGCTACGCTGGTAGTCAACAAGCTGCGCGGTTCTCTGAACGTATGTGCGGTTAAAGCCCCCGGCTTTGGCGACCGCCGCAAGGCAATGCTCGAAGATATCGCCATTCTTACCGGTGGTCAGGTGATCTCCGAAGAGCTGGGTTTCACCCTCGAAAACGCTACCCTGGATATGCTCGGAACCGCGAAGCGCATTGTTGTGGACAAAGACAACACCACTATCGTTGATGGTGCCGGCAGCGATGAGGATATCCAGAGCCGCGTCAAGATACTCCGTGGCCAGATTGAGGAGACCAGCAGCGAGTATGATCGTGAGAAGCTCCAGGAGCGCCTCGCGAAGCTCGTAGGCGGTGTTGCTGTAGTTAAGCTACCGAGGAGTATGAGGATCTGCTTAAAGCCGGAGTCCTCGATCCGACCAAGGTTACCCGCTGTGCTCTGCAGAACGCCGGATCCGTTGCGGGTCTGATGCTGACTACCGAAGCATGTATCGCAGACATTCCGGAAGACAACGATGCTGCACCCGCAATGCCCGGCGGCATGGGCGGAATGGGTGGCATGGGCGGCATGATGTAGGCAGCCCGGCCTGAAAATCAGCTAATAGGTACAAAAGACAAAAAGCCCCTCCAGCCGGAGGGGCTTTTTGCGTTGGGGCTGGATAAGAACGGGTGGTATAGTGGATAATTCAAGGACATATATAGGTGCATCCCTCCGGGTGCGTTGCGCATTTTTCTTGCAAATACGCTACCGTTGTTGCGGCACATCGGTAGGAGCGAAAAATTTTTCGCCCCTACGCTGAATGACGCGATTGGTGGTAGATTTGCACCGATGGTTGCATGTAATCGTAGGGGCACCCCCCCTGTAAGTGCCCTGGTTCAATATCGCTACGCACCCTCAATATTGCATCCTTGCAGCATCATTTTCTAATTTTCCGGAGTAGAATTCATTGAGTAAAAAAACCGCACCAAAACACAAGCAGCCAGCACGCAAACATCCAGGGCAGAAAAAGGGAACGCCCGAGCCGAAGCCTGTTGCACCCGCAATAACAGGGCCGGTCAGCGCAGAACTTCTGGCCCCCGCCGGAAGTCTGGAGGCGTTCTTTGCCGCCATGGAGGCAGGAGCTGATGCGGTGTACTGTGGCTTGCAATCCTTTTCCGCGCGCGCAAAGGCGAAAAACTTCTCCCTGCAGGATCTCTCTGCTATGAGCGCGTATGCGCATGAGCGCGGACGCAAGCTGTTTGTGACCATTAACACCCTGATCAAAGAGGAAGAGCTTCCCTATCTGGTAGATATGCTTGCCGCCGTGAGTGAGGCACAGGTGGATGCGGTGATTCTGCAGGATCTCGCAGTGTGGCGCCTGGCACGTGAACACTTTCCCGAACTTGAACTCCACGCCTCAACCCAGATGACGGTACACAATGTTGCGGGAGTGAAGCAGCTGGAACAGATGGGTTTCACCCGCGCAGTGCTGGCGCGGGAACTTACTCTGGAAGAGGTTGCACATATCCGCTCCCGGACACAGATGGAACTGGAGCACTTCATCCATGGAGCGCTGTGCTTCAGCTTTTCCGGGCAGTGCATGTTTTCCTCCTATCTGGGTGGGAAAAGCGGCAACCGCGGACGCTGCGCGCAGCCGTGCCGGCGCCGCTACAACGTGGGGGGCAAGCACGGATACTACTTTTCTCCCAATGACCTTTCGGTAATTGATCTCCTCCCCGATCTTGAACAGGCCGGGGTGAGGAGCTTCAAGATCGAGGGGCGTATGAAGAGCGCTGAATATGTCGCAAATGTGGTGCGTGCCTACCGGTTGGCGATGGATGCTTCCCCAGCCCAGCAAAAATCGGCGCGAGAGAAAGCGCGCCAGCTGCTCAAGTACTCCTTCGGGCGCACCCCGACCCAGGGGTTTTTAAGTGGGGAGCAACCTGCAGACCTTGCCACCCCGCAACGACGTGGTTCCACGG
>JAIVHC010000151.1 GCA_020201305.1 Geobacteraceae bacterium | reverse complement strand
GGGCACCATACAGAGGCAGAATCCGGAGATTACGCGCCCACTCCTGTTGCTGCAAATAGGCAGAGCAGCGCTGGATTGCGCGCGCTCCGGGGAGAAACACCAGCACATCCCCTTCATGTTCCAGCCCGAGACGCACCCCTGCCCCAACCTGCTCCTCCAGGGGAAGGGGTGATTCGCCGCAATAGTGAACAGATACGGGGTGAGTACGCCCTGCGCTCTTCAGCACCGGACAGCTGCCGAGGCGCGCGCCAACATGTGCGGTATCGAGGGTGGCGGACATCAGGAGAAGGCGCAGATCGGGGCGCAGGCCCTGCTGTACATCGCGACTCAGGGCGAGCCCCACATCGCTGTGGATGTTACGCTCGTGAAACTCGTCAAAGATGATAAGCCCCACCTCTTCGAGTTCCGGATCATGTTGCAGACGCCGGGTCAACACCCCTTCGGTTATCACTTCAATACGCGTGGAACGGCTAACGGCGCGCTCATGACGGATACTGTAACCCACCGTCTGCCCCACTTTTTCATGCAGTTGCGCACTCATATAGCGCGCCGCATGCACTGCAGCAAGGCGACGTGGCTCCAGCATCAGGATGCGCCGTCCTTTAAGCCATGGTTCGTGCAAAAGAGCCAGGGGCACGCGCGTGGTTTTCCCCGCACCCGGCTCCGCCTCCAGCAAGGCGCAGGTATGCATGCGCAAGGTGTGCTGCAATTGTGGGATCACTGCATCCACAGGCAAAAAATGTGCTTCTGTTACAGACATCAAAACATCCGGAATCCAGTTATCAGATGGACATAAAAATAGCTACGCCCGGCCTTTTCAATCAGGTCGGGCGCAAAAGACAAGGAAACGCACATACACACTTATACTGCGGAGCGGAGCGGAGCGTACCGAACTATCTATCCTTTGACAGTGGCTAGAAACTCAAGCAGACGCGCATTGAATTCATCAGGATTCTCCAGGTTACTCATATGCGCAGCGTCGGGTATCAGATGCAGCTCGG
>JAIVHC010000208.1 GCA_020201305.1 Geobacteraceae bacterium | reverse complement strand
CGATAATCATTCATTACTAATGAATGGTACATGGCAGAGGAGCTACATGACCAATGAAAACTACTCCGATCTGGACGTGGAAGATATTGATGAGATTGTTGTCTATCAAGGACAGCAGAAATTTTTATCTGATATTCCGCGCTCCGACTACAATCGCGAGTGGAGTGCGAATCTGGTATACCACGTAACGCTGGGATATGGATTCGCGTTCACCAATATTACCGAATACCGGAGTGGTTATACCGCGATACTCGACACTAAGGAGAACTTCACTTCAGAAGAGGGGGAGCGCTTCGATATCTATGCCGATGTCTCACTCCCCAGCGCCACCACCTTTGACTGGAAACTCACCTGGGAGTACGAACTTGCTGCTGCCGGCACTCTGATGCTCAGCGCCGAGGTCTACAATGTGTTTAACCGCAAGTTGTACACCGGCATCGACGCTGAGTACGAAATGGGGCGCCAATTATGGGTGGGGATGGATTTTACCTTCTAAGGTATACCTTCTAAAGGTCTCACCCTGACCGCCTGAGGAATAAATTCCCATCCGCTCGCATCGGCCCCACTCGAAGTCCGGATCAGGGTTCCGACGCGGCGGCTGCGTTTGGCGTTGAGGTTCAAAAACACATCATACCTGCCTTGGGGGGTATTTGCGGGGAGCTGAAATATAAGTCCGGTGCGGGAGTGGTGCTTGAGTTCCAGAGATAAGGGTAGGGGAGTGCCGATTATCCCCTCCTGCTGGAGTTGAAGCACACTCGAATCTCCCAGATAAAAATCCCTGGTATCCTCTATTTTCCCCAGCATCCTCATCTTTTGCGGCTTTTTCACATCAAACAGATAAGTCGATTTATGAGACATGGCGCCGAGGATTCCGTCTTTTATCGCCACTTTTTTGCAATATCCGGAGATTTCAATGGAATCCAGCACCAGCGGATCGTGGGGCTTGCGCACGTCTATGCTTAACAAACCCCGATAGCCTAAGGCAGCAAATAGAAATCCATCCGAATAAACCACGTCAAGGGTTTTGCCCCCCGGGATCAGGTGGCGTGGAAATCTCATGGTTTCTGCCGGGCCCAGGGTGTTGTCACTATTGATAGGGCTTATTTTTATCCCTTCGCCGTAGCTTGAGATATATGCAAAATCCTCGCTGAAGGTGATGCTGCGTATATCCCCATCCAGATCCTGCTCCGGCTGATACACCGGGTGATCGGGTGTGGTTATATCGAATACCCTTAATCCTCTGTTTGTACACAGATACAGACTGTTCTGGTGCACTTCAAGAGCATATACCGTAGTTTCTTTTTGTTCCGGAATCTCAATAACTCTCACTGGCTGCAGGGTCATTCCCGTCGCTGATACGCGCCAGTTGATGGATTCAAAGCGGGTGGGTAACGCTGCCAGGAGCTGTTTGGCGTGTAGCGCGCGCGGAACCCTCAGATCCACAATAGAAATTCCCTCGCTATTACCCGCGGTAATGGCGTAGGGGCCCAAGGTGTCCACCCCCCAAACGCGATTGCCTGCAGTGGCTACGTGGTTCAATGTTATTTTCCCTTCGCCAGGCAGGGAATACAGCGCTATTTTTCCTGTTCTGCTAAATACTGCAAGGCTGTCTGCGTAGAGTGCGAGCCTGTCAATGCGAAAGGGAGTGTGTATCGTGTCTATGAATTCCACAGCTGCGTGGTGTTGGATTTTAAAAATACCCACTCCGCCAATTCCATTGGCTAAAAAAAGATAATCCCCCTTAAGTGCGTAATCCCGCGGGGTGCCATTGAAATTAAACTGTTGCAGCAATTCCAGCCCTGCCGTTGCCTCGTTTACAGAGTAGATACGTACAAAGCCTGCGCCGGCATCTTTGCCGAGGACAAAGAGCCTGTTGCGGGTATAAAAGAGGCGCAGGGTTGTGCCGGGGATCTCCCGGCGCTGAATGATTGTCCCCGCTTGCGGATCAATGGCACTTATGCCGTGCTTACCGTTACTCGTGTAGAGAAAATCTCCGGCGGGAGTTACATCCGTAGAAAGGTGAGGGAGATTGTGTTCATAGATGATTCTCGCTTTGTTCGGCGACGAAACATCACAAACCACCACACCATCTTGACCGCACGCAATATAGGCGGTATCGCCCTCAATTTTAAGATGCCAGAGGAATCTATTGATGTGGACGGTGCGTATAATTTGCGGTTGATGCGGATTGCTGATATCCAGCGCTACCAGACCAACATTGCGAACCAGTGCCCATGCGATGGAACCTTTTACCTTTACATCAAAGACCCGCTCCCACATGAATTTTTTCGCTACAATATTATCCCGGAGGAATTTCTGCTGCAAAATCGTGGCATGGATGTCGGCGGACAGGTGGTCCCCCGTCACTTCGAGGGTGAAATCTTCGGCGAGGGTGAAATCTTCGGCGAGGGTGAAATCTTCGGCGAGGGTGGAGTGTTCGGGCTTGATTTTTAGCTCTTGTATATGTGGTTCATTTTGCCTGAATCCATTGAGGAGTACAACCAGGGTGACTATGGCAGCTATATATATAACCATGCAGAGGATGATGGCACCAGTTGTTTCCCCGCCCATTAATCGGGTGTTGTTTTTATGCTCCGCTTTCTTCATTCGCCCTCGCCATGCTGGGAAGAAGGTAAATGCTTGCGCACCATCTCGACTAATTGGCTGTTTTTAAAAGGTTTGCGCAGGAAGTCATCCATACCCGCTTCACTGCAGCGCTGGATATCTTCGTCACACACATGTGCCGTCATGGCTATAATGGGAATGTGGATGTTTCGCCGGCGTAGCTCTCTGGTGGCTTCGTATCCGTCCATACCCGGCATCTGGCAGTCCATCAGAATCAGGTCAAAGGACTGCTGTTGCATAATATTCAGGACATCATGTCCATTATCCACAGTGGTCAAGGTAAAGCCGGCCTGATCCAGGAGTAACTGCACCAGCCTCTGGTTGGTATACTGATCTTCTGCTACGAGGATATTCCCACGCAAATGCGGCGTTTTCTCATCTTCAAGTGTTGCTTTATCCTGCGTCGGTGCGGGTTTATCTTCTTGTTTCTGCGCTAATGCAGCGGTGGGTGCAGGTCTTTCAGGCGCGGGGGTTATCCGGGAGGTGGTTTGCTCCCTCAGGCTTCGGGCCTTCAGAGGTTTGGGGAGAAACAGGTCAATGGCGCTACCCTTTTCTCTGCTGTGCTGCAGAATCCATTGGTGGGTAGCAATACACGCGATGGTCAGGGCGTGGGTAGCGGCGTTATTCGCTGAGTGCGTGTTTTTAATCTCCTGGGCCAGTTTGACGCACTCGGCAGGAAGGGCGTTATCCAGATATACAAGAACCGGCTCTTTTTTATTCGGGAGATTGGCAATCGCAGGCCGGATAAGCTCTGGGTTCCCCACGACCACAGGACTTTTCCCCAGGGGAGTCAGGTGGTACTTTATGGCTTCTGCCAGAGCTTTGTGGGGGCTGATTATAACGATGGAGGCGAAAGACCTGAGCTCTGCGTCCCCCGCAAGCCATTGTGCTTCGAGGGGGGTGGAACCAGCGCGGATTTCGAAGGGTATGTCGAGAGAGAAAACCGTGCCATGGGGTTTATTGTCGGAGACGTTGATGCGTCCACGCATCAGTTCACACAGTTGTTTTATGATGGTCAACCCCAGGCCGGTGCCTCCATACTCCCGTGAAGTTGAGCTGTCTGCCTGGGTGAATGCCTCAAATATGCGGGTTTTTATCTCCGGGCTGATTCCGATGCCGGTGTCACGCACTTCAAGGTGCAGGGTGCATGAGTCTTCCGATACCTCGGTCGGGTGAACCTCAACCACAATGGTACCGTAATGGGTGAACTTTATCGCATTCGACACCAGATTCAGCACAATCTGGCGCAGGCGTGATGCATCGCCGCTTAACTCCACCGGAATAGCGGGATCAATTACCACAGTGATATCCAGCCCTTTGCTGAAAGCACTTTCCGCAAGCACTTCTACCGCGATATCAATGGTGTCTGCCGGCGAGAACGGTGCAATGTGAAGTTCAAGTTTTCCGGCCTCAATTTTGGAAATATCAAGGAGATCATTCAGAAGGGTCAGGAGCGCACTCCCCGAATTGTATATAGTGTTTACGAGTTCCATCTGCTCGGGCGGAAGAGGGTGTTTCTCCAGCAGTTCCGCCATACCCAGAACCCCTATCATGGGGGTGCGGATTTCATGACCGATGTTGGCGAGGAAGCGTGATTTGGCTGCGTTCGCCATTATCGCTTCATCCTTGGCGCGGTTGAGTTCAGTTATGCTTTGTTCGAGCCTGCGGTTGCTATGCTCCAGCGCGCTGGTACGTTCCTTGACCTGTTGTTCCAGGTCTGTACTGTAATTCTGCAGGGCGTGCTCCTGCTCGCTGATCTGATGCAACATGGCGGTGAAATTGCCGATGAGTGTATTGATTTCAGATATCTGCGCCGGTGGGAGTTCAGTATAGGATGAGTATTTCCCTCCTTGAACAATACTACTCATGCTGTGCGTCAGGGTGTGGAGCGGCTCGGTTATCTGTTTTTGCAGTCGGGGTGCGAGCATATACGCGATGAGCAGGGCTACGCCAAGGATTAGCAGAGCCGCGAGAAGAAACCAGAGGAGATTAAACACCAGGGCGTTGGTATTGGTCTGGATGAAGATGCTGCCCAGATATTCACCGGCATGAAAAACCGGCACGTATACTGTAATATGCGAAAATGTCTGCGCTGAAACCTCTTCACCGCTGTTCATGGCGCGTAAGAGCAGATCCCGCCGAAAGCCGGGATCGCGGAGTTCAGCGGCAAAACTCGACTGTTCGCGATTTAAATAGTGCGCGATTACTTCATTATTACTGTCGAATACCGATGCAACTTCAATGGCAGGCTCAACCGCGAGGGTTTCAATAATCTTCTGAACTTCCCACTTCTGCTTGAAGGTGAGAGCTTGTTTGCTGTTGAGGGCGATGATGTGCCCCAGGGTAAAAAGTTTATCGTTGATAGTGGAACGAAAGTGAGCGGTCTGGATCAGGGCGGCGCTGAATAGAAAAAGAAGCAGAACCACGGTACTGGTAGCCATTACCAGAGTGGTTATTTTCTGTCCAATACTTGTGTTTGTGCGGTGTCGCATGCATAATCCGTTGTTGGTTCTGCGTGGTGTACGCGTCCATATCACAAAACAGCGCGCCAATCGAGAATGTGTTTATACCATAATGCTTTCGCAGAAAGCACAAGATTGGATGGCTAAGCAAAAAGCGCCAAAGGTAAGGCGCGTGATTGTCCCTGTAGAGACGTTGCATGCAACGTCTTATACGTACGTCGAAGCAGCGAGACAATCACAGCAACGCAGCAGTTGGTGATTTTTTGCGACGCCATCATACCATACAGGCTGATACAGGTGCGAATACGCAGGGTATAAACAGGGCGGGCTGATACTAAGTTAATCTTTATGTAAAGGTCAATAGGCCGATTACCTTAGATATTAAATACAAAGAGTAATCCCCCAGTTTTGCTGGGGGACCCAAAAAGTTTGACGGTTCCGGAGATATGGCGACAATCTTCCTTTAACGTCACTCCCGCGCAGGCGGGAATGACGGCAAGAAGTGTTTTTGATTTTGAAGATTGCGTTAAAGCCCCTTTGGGGGGTTAGCAATCGCCTGAGAGTCAGGAGATACATTTGTGAACGTTATTGATATTTTTTCCATCCGGAAACACTACGCCGCACTCGAGTTACTCCGCGATGTCAGCTTCACTGTGGGGGTGAAACAGAAAGTGGGTCTCATTGGGCGCAATGGCTGCGGCAAATCCACCTTGCTCAAAATTATCGCGGGTCTGGAGGATGCCGATGGCGGGTATGTTAACTACGCCAGGGATACCAGGGTGGAATATCTTGCCCAGGAAGCGGATTTTGACTGTACTCTGAGTGTTCTTGAGTTGTTGCGTCAGCCCCTTGAACATGTGTATACACGCCAGGAGCGTTTTGCGCGCATAAATGCAGAGCTTGAACATGCTGATACGACGCAGACAGAAGCGCTGCTCCAGGAACAGCAGGAACTCCAGAGCTGGTTTGATCTACACGGGGGCTGGGATGTGGAACACCGCATCAACAGTTTGTGCCAGCGCCTTGGGATTGGCGCTCTGGAGGTGTGCGCGCAGGAACTCTCCGGAGGGCAGCAAAAACGCGTCGCCCTTGCGCGGGTGTTGCTGGCGCGCCCCGACCTGCTCCTGCTGGATGAACCAACCAACCATCTCGATGCGCAGACGGTACAATGGCTGGAAGAGGAACTGCTGGAATTTCCCGGTGCGCTGATTCTGGTTACCCATGACCGTTATTTCCTCGATCGCGTAGTAGGGCGGATGTTTGAAGTTGAAGAGGGTATGGTTCAGACCTATGAAGGCAACTACACCAGCTATCTGGCACAAAAGCAGGTGCAGATGGAGCAGAAATATGCGCAGCAGAGCCGGATTTTGAATGTACTCCGGCGTGAAGAGGCATGGCTCAAACGCGGGGCAAAAGCCAGAACCACCAAACAGAAAGCGCGTAAGGGGCGGGTAAAGCAACTCCAGGACAGGGTGGATAGCACCCAGCAGCGCGATGTGAGCCTCGAATTTGCCCCCGATTCCCGAGTAGGGGGCACTATTCTGGAACTTAAGCATTTAGACCTTGCGATGGATGATCTGCTTCTGGCGCAGGATGTGTCGTTCATCATGCGCGAGGGTGAGCGGGTCGGGATCCTGGGGCCCAACGGCTGCGGCAAATCAACCCTCCTCAAAACCATAATGGGGCAGTGTCAGCCCGCCGGCGGAGAAGTGGTCCTGGGGCGCAAAACCCATATCGGTTACATCGACCAGCAACGCAGCGGTCTTGATCCGGATCTCAAGGTTACAGAGGTACTGGGGCCGGGGGAGTGGGTAGAGGTCAACGGAAAAAAACGGCATAAAACCGGATATCTGGAAGAATTTCTTTTCACCCCGTTTGAACAGCGCAAGTTGGTGTCAGTGCTTTCCGGCGGGGAGCGTGCGCGTCTTCTGTTGGCCCTGCTCATGCTTCAGGGAGCAAATCTGCTCATCCTGGATGAGCCCACCAATGATCTGGATATCCCCACCCTCCAGATTCTTGAACAGGCCCTGATTGATTACGCCGGATGTGTCCTGCTGGTAACCCACGATCGCTATCTTCTTGATCGGGTAGCTACCTCCATTCTGAGTTTTGAGGATAAACGGGTCATTGAATACGCCGGAAATTTCAGTGACATGCGCGCGCAGAAAAGCCTGGCGCAGACAGATGATGCCCAGGCACAGCAGGCTCAGCACGCTCAGCAGAAGTCAAAAGACCGCTTCCCCGGCAGCGTTTCAGCAGGCAAAAATAAAAATACTCGTACGTCGAAGCAGTGAGATAATCACAGCAACGCAGCAGTTGGTGAGTTTTTGCGACGCCATCAAAAAAGACGCTTTGGATTAGCATAAAATTCTGTTTTTAAAGGTCTTTTCTGTGCATAGATCCCGAGCACGAGATACACAGGAAACACAGTTCTATGTTGACAGTGAATGCCGAAATTGTATACAGTGTACGGATTAGGTGTTAAATTTTATATGGTTTTAATGTTAGACTCAGCCCCATTTTGGATGCATGCATTCGAACTTGACGCTGGTGTCGTTTTGTTCAGACCGTAACCCACGAAGGAGGAACAAATTTATGATCGAAGCATATCTGCAACATGAAGAGGAGCGGAAAGCCCAGGGTATCCCTGCGCTACCCCTCAATCCGGAACAGGCTAAATCGCTGTGCAGCCTGCTGCAGGATCCCCCTGCGGGTAAAGAAGAGTTCCTTATGCATCTCTTCACCCAGCGTATTTCCCCGGGTGTTGATCCTGCGGCTGAAATCAAGGCTGATTTTCTGGGCAAGATTATTAACAATGAGGTAAGTTCTCCCCTTATCAGCCGTGTTGAAGCAGTCAGGATCCTCGGCACCATGATGGGTGGTTACAATATCCAGCATCTCATAGAGGCGCTCAAGGATGACGAGCTTAAAGACGAAGCCGTCAAGGCCCTCTCATCCATGGTGATGATTTACGATGCTTTTGACGATGTGTCTGAGCTTTCCAAAAGCAATGATGCAGCGAAGAAGGTGGTTGAATCCTGGGCTGCGGCTGAGTGGTTTACCTCTAAGCCTGAGTTCCCTGATACCATCAAAGTGAAGGTGTTCAAGGTTGACGGCGAGATCAACACTGACGACTTCTCCCCTGCAGGCGATGCCTGGAGCCGTCCCGACATCCCCCTCCACGCTCTGGCCATGGGCAAGACCCGCTTCCCCGGTGGTGTCGAAGAGATCGCCAAATGGCGTGAAGAGGGACACAAGGTTGCATTTGTAGGCGATGTTGTAGGTACCGGTTCTTCACGCAAGTCTGCATGTAACTCTGTGTTGTGGCACATTGGCGAGGATATTGACGGCGTACCCAATAAGCGCCGCGCCGGGGTTATCATTGGCGGGGTTATCGCACCGATCTTCTTCAACACCGCAGAGGATTCCGGCGCCCTCCCATTGCGCATGGATGTTTCCAGCATCAACCACGGCGAAGTGATCACCATTGACACCGAAGCCGGCAAAGTCACCGATGAGAGCGGCAAGGAGCTTACTACCTTTGAGATCTCTCCGCGCACCGTACGGGATGAGTATCGTGCCGGTGGACGTACGCCGCTTATCATCGGACGGAAACTCACCGAGCGTGCATGCAAAGCGCTGGGCAAGCCCGCGCCGGATATGTTCATTGAACCCCACAATCCGAAGCCGAAGGCGGGTCAGGGCTTTACCCTGGCACAGAAGATGGTCGGTCGCGCATGTGGCGTAGATGGCGTGATGCCGGATTCGGCCTGTGAGCCCAGGATGACCACCGTAGGTTCCCAGGATACCACCGGCCCCATGACCGCGGATGAGATCAAAGAGCTCGCGTGCCTCAAATTCCAGGCGCCGATGTTCATGCAGTCCTTCTGCCATACTGCAGCATATCCGAAGGCTTCTGACGTTAAAATGCACAAGACCCTGCCGCAGTTTATCGCCGAGCGTGAAGGTGTGGCGCTGCGTCCCGGTGACGGGGTTATCCACAGCTGGTTGAACCGTCTCCTCGTGCCTGACACCGTTGGTACCGGGGGTGACTCCCATACCCGTTTCCCCATCGGCATCAGCTTCCCCGCCGGCTCCGGCCTCATCGCTTTTGCGGGCGCGCTGGGCTTTATGCCCCTGGATATGCCGGAATCTGTTCTGGTGCGCTTTAAGGGTGAACTCAACGAGGGTATCACCCTGCGTGACGTGGTTAACGCCATCCCTTACACCGCTATCCAGAAGGGGATGCTCACCGTACCCAAGAAAAACAAGGTTAACGTGTTTAACGGACGCATCCTCGAGATGGAAGGTCTGCCGGATCTTTCCGTAGAGCAGGCGTTTGAGCTTACCGATGCTGCCGCAGAGCGAAGTGCGGCTGCGGGCTGTATCCAACTCTCTGAAGATCCCGTGTGCAAGTATCTGCGTTCCAATATCGCGCTCATGGAGAGCATGATCAAGGACGGATACCAGCATGCGGATACGCTGCGCAAGCGCATTGAAGATGTAAAAGAGTGGCTCAAGGATCCGAAGCTTCTGCGCGCTGACAAGGATGCAGAATATGCTGAGGTTATCGAGATCGATCTTTCCGAAATCAAAGAGCCTATCCTGGCATGCCCCAACGATCCGGACGATGTGAAGCTGCTCTCCGAGGTTCAGGGCACCAAGATTCAGGACATCTTCCTCGGTTCCTGTATGACCAACATCGGTCACTTCCGCGCGGCGGCCAAGATCTGGGAAGGGCACAAGTTCAATCCTGAAGACCGTATCTGGATCTGCCCTCCGACACGTATGGATCAGGCGAAGCTCAAAGATGAAGCCTACTTCAACATCTTCAATTCGGTTGGAGCGCGGATTGAAACCCCGGGCTGCTCCCTGTGTATGGGTAACCAGGCGCGCGTACCCGATGGCGTGAATATGTACTCCACCTCCACGCGTAACTTTGAAGATCGCATCGGTAACGGAGCGCAGGTTTATCTCGGCAGTGCCGAGCTCGGTGCTGTAACCGCCCTCAAAGGCGAGTTGCCGACGCCGGCAGAGTATCTTGCCATCTACAAAGAGAAGATAGCTCCGTGCAAAGAGGAAGTGTACGACTACCTGCAGTTGGACGAGCTGGGTGAATTTGACGCAGTATACAAGCGCTGCGACATCTAGACCGCCGCTGGTATGAATAAAAAAAAGGTCGCTTCCACGGAGGCGACCTTTTTTTATGCCTGCTATTCAAA
>JAIVHC010000150.1 GCA_020201305.1 Geobacteraceae bacterium | reverse complement strand
GTATGACAGTCCGCACAGGGGCCTTGAACCTTGGCCCACACACTGGTGCCACTAAAGATGAGCGCGAGGCTCAACGCGATTGACAGTAAAACTCTGGTTTTCATAGTACCTCTCCTTCCTCTCCTTGGTTTAAGCATTGTATTTGCAATACTCATTTAATTAGATGTACATTCTTTAAGAACGAACGTGCGCTCACTTTGCCGTGCAGTTAGCATTTCTGCTCTCCGAGTGCTGTGGCAGCCTCTAGCTATTCGGAATGTTGTGGCTACACTCATATGTCGCACGCCATAACTTTTTTGTTATACACTTAGATGATTTGCTAAATATGTGCCAAGAAAGCAGCTTTACTCTATAAAATTAAAATCATGCCAAATTACAGTAGCTTGGAGAGCGGTAGCCTATATACGCAGGGCGAAATCATTTTCCTGGTCGTGCTCGAGAAACCTTGTCTGGGGCAGTTGCCCCACACCTGCATAGATGGTGGGGCAAAACCCGCAATCGATGACGGTGCAGACTGAGGAGCTCCAAGTCACCGAACAATCGCGGCTAGCAGGTGAGACACTACCATGCAGCGTCTCTACACAGGCATCTCACTCTTCGGCTTCCAGGAGGCGTTGCAGCATCTCTTCCTGGCGCTGGAGGAGTTCGCGGGCACAGGTTGTATCCCCGGCATCAAGAGCGGAACGGATCTGCTGCTGGAGCTCGCGCATGTTTTCCACCTCTTTGTGCATGAATTCCAGGGTGCGGTTTACTTCCCCGGCCATCCCTTCGATATGTGCATCGTAGAAGGTGGAAATGGTTTCGTGGCGCGCATAAAAATACAGCACCAGCGCCGCCACCAGCGCGCTTAACAGCACAACCCCGAAGATGCGCCACAGCAGCCAGCGCTGAAATTCGCTTTTTACCTTAACATTGAGGTGTTTGCGCTTATACATGGGATGTTCTGCTTTAGTGTTCATACCAATACTCCGGATTAGGTGCTTAAATTGATGATTTTTCAAAACTTAGAATATGGCTAAGCAAAAATTTCGACCTACAAGGCCTGGTGGGTTTTCAGGGGCGAAGGCATACATCTGGTATGTCGAGGTCCTGAAAAAACGCCGTAACGCCGTAGGGCGGACTTTTTGCGACGCCATCAGTATTCATCGTGGCATGCCTTACACAGCTGCTGTTTGGTAGCGAAACGCAGGCGGTAGTGTTCATTGCCGCCGTGAAATACGTGACAGGTCATACAGCTTATGCGCCCATCCTCCAGCAGGGGCAATTCAGACGAAACATCCATTCCCTCGCCGGGAACAATATCCACCGGATGGGACATGGGGCCGAAGAAATCACCATGGCAGGGGCGGCACGATTCATAGTTGGTAAAATAGCCTCCCGCGAGATCAGAGTGGAAGCCGGTACCACCGCTTTTCCGGTTGCTGTTTTGCGCGCCTGAACCAGGTTTTTCACTGAGGAGATGAGACGGCACCTCAACCCCCGGCTTCAGAGCACCGACCGAAAGGGTTACGGGTTGATTGGCGGCGACACTGAGGAAATAGCACACCTCACCATCACATTCGCCCTGATACACCCCTATATCGGCCTGTAGTTCACACTGGTGCTCAACATCCGTCGCAACCGCACGATCCTGCGACGCAAGCTGCGCCGGGATAAACACATGCATGGGGGAGCGCTGTTTTGCCCCATCCACGCCTGCATAGGCAAACTCAAGTTCGTAACGCGTGTTGCTGCGTAGGCCGTTAATGCGCACTTGCACGCGCGAATGATAGC
>JAIVHC010000149.1:1017-2041 GCA_020201305.1 Geobacteraceae bacterium | reverse complement strand
GTACTACTGTGGCATAGTTGTTGGATAAGCGCACAACACACTGCAGCCCAGCCGCTTTCAAGACCGCCGCTGTAATCCGGGGTATTGACATACACCAGCGGAGAACTTATATGCCTGGCCACGCGCTGTATGTCATCCCCTTTGGTTTCAGGCAGACCGCTGGTATATAGGCCGATAAGATCCGGGCCGATAAGATCCGGCCCGCCCTGCTCAGAATATACCTTGGCACTCACATTTTTAACCGCTTCCACGATGCTGTAATCCCCGCCATCGAGGACCGCTACGACATCGGTCACCGCCGTAGTCTGTAACGCAATAGGTTCATTGAAGTGGCGCGTAAAGTACACCTTGGTAAAACTCGCACATCCCTGCCCGCCATGCAGCAACGGCATACATCGATCCACCCCCAGAAATGCGAGGGTTGCACCCATGGGTTGCGACAGTTTTACCGGGTTAATCTGCAATGCTGCGCTGGATTTTTCTACTTGTCCCATGGTGCTTTCCTTCCTGCGAGGGTGAATACCGGGTTTTCGAGCGCATTCTTTATATCTTCCGCAAGATTCAACAATCCGGCATAGGCTCCGTAACTTCTCTTTTTTTCCTGTTTGACATCAATAAAAGCAATCTGCTTCTTGAGGGCGGTATACAGTGAACGTCCTCCCGCAAGGAGCAAATGCGCCCCTTTTTCCTCTATCAGGGCTGCCTGCTCCGCCCCCGGGTTCTGCATGAGAACTCCATCTGCGCCAAGATACGCCTGGGCTTTTTCCTTATCCGCCGCAGTGGCTTTACCCACCGAGGTTGCGACCACTTCTATACCCAGGTCCTGCAGCGCCGCAGCTATGGACCATGATTTATTCCCCCCCGTATTCAGGATCGCCTTTTTACCCGCAAATAACCTGCGGTACGGACGCAGACGTTCTTCAAGGCGAGCCTCTTCACGTTCGATCAAGAGGCGGGTACGTTCAACTAAATCACTGTTACCCAGGGCTTCGGCAATGGAAAGCAGCGCAGCAGAAGTATCACG
>JAIVHC010000149.1:0-945 GCA_020201305.1 Geobacteraceae bacterium | reverse complement strand
GCAGAGGTGTCACGCTTGCCGTAGAATGATTGAGAAATCCACGGGATGCCGTACTTCTCCTCCATCTTGCGCGTAAAGGAGATCAGAGATTTGGCGCACACAATCACATTGAGCTGTGCCCGGTGCGCCGTCTGGATGGATTCAATCCGACCATCTCCACTCAGGGTCGCAAGCACGCGGATACCCAACTCCTCCAGCAGGGGGGTATATTGCCACATATCTCCAGTCACATTGTATTCACCGATGAGGTTGATATCGAATGGCGTCACATATTCCGGCTCCCTGGTTCCGACCAGATAGCGCAGCAGGGTTTCTCCGGCTAAGCGGCTGCCCAGATTTTTACCTCCAACAAACCCGGGTGCATGCACCGGGACCACGGGGAGGGCATAGGTCTCCTGCGCCACTCTGCAGATCTGGTCGAGATCATCCCCGATCAGAGCCGTGACACAGGTGGAATACACAAAAATGGCCTGCGGCGTGTATTCAGTGGCTATCTGGGCAATGGCATGCTGAAGCTTTTCCTCGCCACTGAAGATCACATCATTCAGGCTCACATCGGTGGTAAATCCCATCTGGGTGAAATCTTTCCCCGTCCAACTTGTGTGCGTTGCGCGGGTCTCCCAGCTTGCCCCTACACATGTTATGGGGCCATGCACCAGATGTGCCGCATCCGCATAGGGGAACAGGGAGATCTGCGCCCCTTCAAACGCGCATCCACCACTGGTGGCTCCGGGCTTCGGGGCGGAACATGGCGCTGCCTTTTGACTGTTGTGGGCACAGGCAGGCTCATCGAGAAAATCCTTTATATTCAATTTAGCTGTCACAAATATGCTCCTCTTTTTGTTTACATATATCAGCATAGCGGATCTTGATACTGATGCTTGTCAACGTGGCAATTACGTAGGGTGGGCACCGCCCACCTTCTCACCTGTGCCGTCTCAAACG
>JAIVHC010000046.1 GCA_020201305.1 Geobacteraceae bacterium | reverse complement strand
TGGCAAATACGTCCGAGAGCGCATTGGCTGCCGCAATGGCGCCAAAGGTGTAGGGATCATCCACTACCGGGGTGAAAAAATCCACCGACTGCAGCAGCAGGAGCGTATCATTGATACGATAGATACTTGCATCCGCGCACGGAATATCTTCGGAGAGGAGATTCGGGTTGTTGTTGGGTGGTAGTTGACTCAGAACCTGAGCCAGGGTCTCGGGACCCAGTTTTGCCGCTCATCCGGCGCTGCGCGCCATCTGGCTCAATGCTGTTTTTTTGCCGTCCATAAAAAATATACCTTTTGGGTTGTTGTACGGTAGGAGCGCCGCTTGTCGCACCCTTATATTCAATCAGGTTTCGGCAGTTTCCACGCCTCACGCGCATCGCCCTTGCGCAGGGTGTATTTCTGTGCATCAAAATATTCCAGCAGCGCCTGTACCGGCTTGCGCGCGCTGCCGATGAGGTCGCGGTATTCTGCCAGGGTCAGGCTCGAATGCTTGCTGAAGTGCTGAATCAGGGCATTCAAGGCCTGTGTATACGCATCCGGATGAATGAAAATGTCATCCGTGAGCTTGATAAGCTTTGCGCTGAAAAAGATGTAGCCGAGCAGATCCTCGGGGTTTTCGGCGCCGAAGTCAATGCGCCCGAGCATCTCGGTGCGCCCCTTTACCTGTACCCCCGCGCGCTTGTACGCACTGCAGATGGCATCAATAATCTGTTCCTGCGCTGCATCAGGGCGCGGGGTGAACTGGGTTTCTTTGATCCATTCCCCTACGCGTTCGAGTTCCGCCCGGAGCAGGAGTTCCTCAAACGCTTTGTTGCTCAGGCGCTTGGGCAGCAACGCCTTCAATGGGGCATGTCCCATCCCCGGCAGAAGTGGATTGGTAGTATGATGCGCTGCCACTGCCTCTTTTATGCGGTGAAGCCAGAGTTTCATGCTGCTGGCATCAACCCACTGGTCACCCAGGGCAATCGCCTGGGCGCTGTTCTGCAGCTGCTCCAGGTTGGCAGTGATACGCTCACGACTCAAGGCCGAGATCTGTTCCAGATCCTTTACCCGCGCACACTGCAACTCGCTAAGTTTCTGCAGGATGAACGAGCCTTCGCCTGACTCCAGCTCCTTGAGCGCTTCCTGTACCTCGGAGCGAAAACGCTTGTGTTTCTCAGCTCCCGGGTCAATCACACTCCCACCACCGATGGTATGCATAGGCGAGTAGGAGCGGATGATAAAGCGGTCTTCGCGATGCGCCACCAGGGGTTTATCCAGATGGACCTGAACCAGGGCGCTTTCCCCCGCTTCAAGTTGATCCCGATCTAGGAGGGCCACCACCCCCACCACGCGGCTGGTGCCCAGGTACAGATGCACCGGGTCGCGGAACTTCAGCGGGCGCGGCGCATCTTCCAGCAGGGTGAGGCGTGCATCAATCCGGCTGGTCTGCTCAAAAATGCCCGGCGTGGCTACAACGCAACCGCGATGGAGATTCTCACGCTGGAGCCCGGCCAGGTTTAAAGCAACACGCTGACCACAGCGCGCTTCGGTGCATTTTTTGTTGTGCACCTGAATATCGCGGATACGTACCTGCTCACCCAGAGGGAGTATCTCCACATTATCACCGATGCTTGCAGTCCCGGTCAGAAGGGTGCCGGTCACTACGGTGCCAAAGCCGGCGACGCTGAAGTGGCGATCGATGGGGAGGCGCATGGGCCCATCAGCATCGCGTTCCGGAATCTGCGCCGCCTGCGCTTCAATCATGGTGGTGAGATCGTTAATCCCCGTGCCGGTTATGGATGACACCCGCGCGACCGGCGCCTCGGCTAGGAAGGTTCCCTGCACCGCTTCGCGTATCTCTTCCTCCACAATATCGGCCCAATCCTGCTCCACCAGGTCGATCTTGGTCATGACGATGATTCCGCGTGGGATATTCAAAAGATCAAGGATCTGCAGATGTTCCACGGTCTGGGGCATAACCCCCTCATTGGCGTCTACGACCAGGAGCACCATATCGATGCCGCCGATACCGGCGAGCATATTGCTGATAAACTTTTCATGCCCGGGAACGTCGATAACCCCGATCTGTTCCCCGTTATCGAGCTTAAACGCCGCGAAGCCGAGGTCAATGGAGATCCCGCGTTGCTGCTCTTCCTTGAGGCGATCGGTCTTGATACCGCTCAAAGCGCCGATGAGTTCGGTTTTGCCGTGGTCCACGTGTCCGGCGGTACCTACGATAATATGTTTGTTATGTGAAGCCATTTCTACGCGCCTTTGTTCTTGTCCTGGTTCAGGGTGAGTACTCCCGCGGTTATCCCCTGAGCCAGCGCTTTAAATTGAGTGGGGAAAACCGTGCGCAGGTTGAGGATCAGGGCGTCATCCTGAATCCGCGCCACGATCGCGGGTTGCTGACACCGCAGCTGCAGGGCCAATCTATCCAGACTCAGGTTGGGTAAGCGCAGAGCTACCGCACTCCCGGGGAGATCGGTGATGGGAAGAGCCCCGCCCCCTACGCAGCTGTTCTGGGCTACAATCTCGACGTAATATTCGCTGATGGCAGCGGTATTCAGTTCCTTGCCCAGTTGTTGCGCAAATGTACTGCTGCGTTCGTGCAGAGTCTCGGCAGACATATTCAACATCTGCAGGACGGGAATCCGTTCAATCGCCTGCTCCCGATCCAGGTACTGGCGCAGGGTGGTTTCGAGGGCGGCAATTGTGAGCTTGTCCATGCGCAGCGCGCGGGCGAGGGGATGGCGGCGGATGGCATCGATGGCCCATTTCTTGCCCACGATAATCCCCGCCTGGGGCCCGCCCAGAAGCTTGTCGCCGCTGAAGGTGATCACATCTATCCCGGCTTCCACCTGCTCCGCCACCGTGGGTTCACGGGGGAGGCCGAAGGCCGAGAGGTCAAACAGCATGCCGCTCCCGAGATCTTCCATTACGGGGATGTCGTGCTCGCGTCCCAGGTTTACCAGTTCGTTAGCATCGACACTCTGGGTGAAACCGACGATACGGTAGTTGCTGGTATGCACCTTGAGCAACAATCCCGTTTCAGAGGTGATTGCGTTACGGTAGTCACGCACATGGGTTTTGTTGGTAGTCCCCACCTCGCGTAATTCCACACCTCCAGCCTCCATCACATCCGGAACCCGGAAGGCTCCCCCGATTTCCACCAGCTCTCCGCGCGAAACCACGGCTTCGCGTCCACGCGCGAGAGCGGTAAGGGCGAGAAGTACCGCACCGGCATTGTTATTGACCACCGCTGCAGCCTCGGCACCCGTGAGGCGGCACAACAGTTCATCCACATGGCTGTAACGGTGTCCGCGTTTCCCGCTTTCCAGATCAAGTTCCAGGTTCGAATAACCCCTAGCAATGCTGACCATATCTTCCAGAGCAGCCGTATATAAAGGGGCGCGCCCCAGATTCGTATGCAGCAGGGTGCCGGTGGCGTTGATCACTTCCCGCAAAGAAGGAATAAGTTTCCTTTTCAGGCGTGCGCCAGCATCTGAGCGGATCGATTCCAGCTCTACGCTGAAGTCTGTCTGCGCTGCAAGGATTTTGTTGCGTGCGTAAGCGACTGCTTCCCGGGCGGCGTCCACTACCAGGGAGTGTGGCGCAGTCGAACTGGAGAGTTCGACGCAATCCAGAACCTTATCGACAGCAGGAAGATTTTTTAAAAGCTGTTGTTTGTCATGCATTTTCAATAATTTTCACCTGGATAAACGACGTCGCCGAGGGTTGGTGGATTTGAGGCCACAGCGTTGCCCGGATTAACTCCCGGGATGGTCTGCTTGTTGCATAGATTGTTGCATGTTTTCGCAAGGGCTAAGGCTGTACGCCAATCAGCGAATCAACTCTGCGTTTTCAGGCTGCACTCTAACACATAATGCCTCAGGACGATAGATTTGGCGTTATGGAGACGTTGCGGGACGTTGCGCGTTTAATCTGTAGACCAGGACCAGGAGCAGGCCTTTTCAATGCCACTTATTGCAAACGTTAAACATAAAAATGCCCGCCCGATCACTGTTTCCGGAGTTATGTTGTCGCTAATACTCAGTATATGTGCAGTCATGGGGTTTTACGGATGCGAAAAGGAGCCTACCTGTGATTCTGCGCTGGAATGGGAATCCCCCGCTGCTGAGTTGGGCATCTTTCTTCTGCAACAGGATTTGTATCAGTACGATGAAGCACAACTGTATTGTGAAAACCTGGTGTTAAGAGGAAAGAGCGACTGGCGCCTCCCAACAGAATGTGAATTATCCGCTTTAGCATCCGGACTCTATCTCAAAAATGGTGGATCAGCGTTGAGCAGTCGGATAGCTACCTGCTGGAGTTCTACGCCATATCACGATTCGCTCTTGCGTTATTGGGCTGTTTCTGTTTTTAATAAACATGCGTCTCCGTTACCAAAAAGTACATATAACGCAGTTATTTGCGTACGTGATATGAACAGATAGAGATAATTTTTTACTTTAATGTTGTCAGGATGTGCTTTTGAACGACGAATGTCCCCAGCCATATTTAACCCGCCCTACGCTGACATGCCTGTATGAACGGATTACAGCGTTTGTGGGGCAG
>JAIVHC010000045.1 GCA_020201305.1 Geobacteraceae bacterium | reverse complement strand
CGGGGTTCTCTACGCCCTGATGCAGCACGACCTGAAGCGCCTGTTGGCCTACCACAGTGTGGAGAATATCGGCATCATCTATATGGGGCTCGGTCTCTCTATTCTGTTTGCGAGTAATGACGTGCCAGCACTCGCTGCACTGGGCCTCATAGCCGCGTTGTACCACTGTATGAACCATGCCCTATTTAAAAGTCTGCTTTTTCTGGGTGCGGGTGCGCTAATTCAGCAGAGTGGGCGCCATGATTTGAACCACATGGGTGGCCTTCTACGCCTCATGCCCATCACCGGAATCTGTTTCCTGGTGGGCTGCATAAGTATTTCCGCTCTTCCACCCTTTAACGGCTTTGTCTCCGAATGGCTTACCTTTCAAACCGCCCTCCAGGGAACTGTGTTCGAAAGCGGGGTGATAAAATCCATGGTAGCGGTAACTGCGGCGGCGCTGGCACTGACCGGAGCACTTGCCGCCGCGTGTTTTGTCAAGGTTTTCGGTATCGCGTTTTTGGGTCAGCCGCGCACGGACGATATGCTCCGTGCCCGCGAGGTGTCCGCAGGAATGAAAGCCAGCCAGGTTCTCCTCGCCCTGAGCTGTCTTCTTCTCGGGGTATTCCCCGCCCCGGTAATCAACAGCATGCAAGCCATTCCGGCCGTTCTACTCGGAAGTGGGTTAAAATCTTTTAAAACAGATACATGGCTGTGGCTCACCCCCGTTTCGGCCCACGCATCTTCGTACGCAGCCCCCATGGTTCTGTTCGGGATATGTGTTGCATGGCTCGGAGCTTATGTGATCCTCCATCCACGCCGACGCAAAACCCCGGTGCGCTTCAGCCCTGCGTGGGACTGCGGTTTTGGCCCGCTGGAAGCGCGCACTCAATACACCGCCTCGAGTTTTTCCCAGCCGATCCGGCGAATATTCCGCCCTGTTTGGCCCATAGATGAAAATGTTACCCCTGCAACAGAAACAGCAAAAGGAGGAAGGTACAGCATCCACATCGGTGACTGGGCGTGGGACAAATTATATTTACCCCTCGGGCACTTGATTCAGCGCAGCGCCAGGATAATCGCCCGCCTTCAGGGAGGCAACATCCGCACCTATCTGGCGTATTCCTTCTTTACCCTCATTGTAATGCTGTGGATTGTGACATGAACGCGTGGATTCTCGCCATTGTACAGACTGTCTTATTGTTGCTCATCGCCCCCCTGTTGAGCGGGTGGGTGAAATGGGTAAAGTGCAAAATGCAGTGCCGCCGTGGCCCGATGCCGTGGCAGCCCTACCGCGACCTCGCGAAACTGATGCGCAAAGAGGTTGTACTGGCCGAGCACGCTTCGCCGCTGTTCCGGGCTACTCCTTATCTGGTCTTCAGTGTTACGGTGTTGGCATGTTCCGTAGTACCCGCTTTTACTATCGGTTTACCCACCGCCGCTATTGCGGATGTAATAGTTCTGGTTGGATTTTTTGCCCTGGGACGCTTCTTCCTCAGCCTCGCAGGGATGGATATCGGCACCGCCTTCGGTGGCATGGGTGCATCACGCGAAGTTACTATTTCATCCCTGGCGGAACCGGCCATGCTCCTGTCTATCTTCACCCTGTCCATGACCTTTGCCAGCACCAACCTGAATAACATGGTGCACTTCACCCTGACTGAGCCATTCCAGATTCATCCGTCCTTTATTTTTTCCGGTTTGAGTTTGTTGCTCGTAGCTACTGCTGAATGTGGGCGCATACCCATAGACAACCCCGCAACCCATCTGGAGTTGACCATGGTGCATGAGGCGATGATTCTGGAGTACAGCGGACGCCATCTGGCTTTACTGGAATGGGCATCCATGCTCAAAATGCTGATTTTCGGGGTACTGATCACCAATCTGTTTATCCCATGGGGGATTGCCCTGACCTCCGGATTTGTTCCGTTTAGCGTAGGAGCGTTGAGCATGATGGCAAAACTCATGGGGATCGGGGCGCTGCTCGCTGTATCTGAGTCAGTACTCGCTAAAATGCGTCTGTTCCGTGCTCCAGAATTCTTAAGCCTGGCATTTATCCTCTCCTTGCTCGGTATGCTAAGCCATGTGGTTCTGGAGGTGCACTGATGGATATAGCGGTGTTTACTCTTGCGGAGCAGTTGATCCTGACCCTGGCAGCGCTGATGCTGTTCACCTCGTTTCTGCTCCTGGCCCAAACGCGTCTACTCACCCTGATTCACATATTTGCCCTTCAGGGTGGATTATTATGTGCTACTACCCTGCTGATTGCGTTTACCTACGGGCGCCATCATCTCCTTATCTCCGCTGCTATCACATTGGGACTCAAGGTATTTTTCATTCCCATTCAACTGCAAAAGCTGGTTACCCATCTGGATATCAAGCGCGAGGTCGAAGTGGTGGGCCATCCATCCCTGATAATGCTCGGCGGTGCAGCGCTGGTGTTGTTCAGCTACTATGCGGTTCTCCCTATCCGTGAACTCTCCATGCTCGCGACACGCAACACCATTGCGGTATCGCTGGCGATTATTCTGCTGGGGATGCTCCTGATCATTTCACGCCGAAAGGCGGTGGTGCAGGTGGTTGGATTCATGTGTATGGAAAACGGCCTCATGTTTGCGGCCATATCCGCTACCCATGGAATGCCGATGGTGGTGGAGCTGGGAGTGGCGCTGGATGTGTTGGTGGCAGCCATTCTGTTCGGGATATTCTTCTTTCAGATCCGCACCGAATTCGGTTCCCTGGATGTGGATAAACTCAACCGTCTCAAAGAGGTGGACTGATGCTAAACCTTATTTTCTCCACCTCTTCCGCCCTGTATTTAACCCTGCTCTTCCCCCTGGTTGGAGCCGGGATCCTCGCCCTGTGCGGGCATCGCCGTATGGCAGGCCCTCTCAACCTGATTATATGTATTGCAACCTTCATCACCTCCCTGAAACTTGCAGTGGATGTGTTTTATTCCGGCTCCATCATTACCCCGTCCAACTATTTTTATGTGGATGCGTTTAACGTCTATCTGGTGTTGCTCAACTCCTTTGTGGGGATGACTACGGCGGTATTTTCCGGCCCCTACATGGCACATGAACAAAAGATCGGGCGCGTAAAAAGTGCGGGGATGCGTCTGTACCACAGCATGTATCAGGGCTTTTTGTTCACTATGCTCCTTGCCCTGATGACCAACAATCTAGGGATTCTATGGGTCGCGGTGGAAGGGGCCACCCTGGCCACGGTGCTGCTGGTGAGTCTGTACCGCACCCCGGAATCGATAGAAGCAGGCTGGAAGTACTTTCTTATCTGCGGTGTGGGGATTGCGCAGGCGTTGTTCGGCACCACCCTCATCTACTTTGCTGCGGTGCAGATCATGCCTGACTCAAGCCAGGCGCTGATGTGGAGTGTGCTCTATTCCCATGCCGCGGAACTTGAACCGACCGTGCTGTTGCTCGCATTTGTATTCCTCATCGTCGGCTACGGCACCAAGATCGGCCTGGTGCCGCTGCACAACTGGCTCCCGGATGCGCACAGCGAAGGCCCGACTCCCATGTCCGCGATCCTCTCCGGCCTGCTTCTCAACATCGCCCTCTACGCGGTGGTGCGTTTCAAAATGCTCATCGATCCGGCGCTGGGCACCAACATCGCCGGACATATCATGATGGGATTCGGTCTCCTCTCCTTTCTGGTAGCGGGGTTGCTTCTGCACCGGCAGCGCGACATCAAGCGCATGTTCAGTTACTCCTCCATCGAACACATGGGCTTGATCACCTTCGCCTTCGGGATTGGCGGTCCATTAGCCACCTTTGGAGCCCTGCTGCATATGATTGTCCATTCTCTGACCAAATCCGCCATTTTTGTCACCGTTGGCCATGCAACGCAGGCGTGTAAAACTCAATCCATTGAGCAGATCCGCGGGCTCATAAATTCCCAACCCAAGATCGGGTGGGGCCTGCTTATCGGTACGATAGCCATTGCCGGGCTTCCTCCGTTCGGGGTGTTTACGAGTGAATTTCTTCTCTTCAGTGCCACGATCAAAAGTTACCCCTGGCTGGTTATCACCCTGCTTATCGGCCTAAGTATCGCATTTGCGGGGCTGTTCCGCCACGTGCAGCCCATGGTGTTTGGCCCATGTCCCCAGGGACATATACACATCAAAGCCAACATGTGGCCGGTGGCACTCCATCTGTGCCTCATTCTGTGGCTGGGGATAGCAGTGCCGGATGTCCTTGCGGGGTGGATCGATCAGGCTACCATCATGATCAGTGGAAAGGGGGTTCTGTGATGCTCACTTCTGAGAGCCAGTCAGATCCACAAGTAATTCAAACACGCAAGGCCCAAAACATCGTGGCGTGTTTCAGCGTGGGCAAATGTGTAGAACACCTGGATGGCGCTGGCTTAACCACAGCTTTACACGGCAGCATTCCTGCGGGCGCATGCAGAACAGTTAATATTGCAAGCACCGGCTGGAGCGATGCCGCTGCAGTGGCGAAATACTCTCATCTGCGCTGGAGTGCGCTGTGGGCGGAACAGAGTGGCGCTGACATACAGGTTATGGCATTGCTTGGGGGACAGGATGGGCACCTCCTTCTAACCAC
>JAIVHC010000044.1 GCA_020201305.1 Geobacteraceae bacterium | reverse complement strand
TTATACCCCTGTGCCTGCAGGTTGCGTTCAAATTCCAGGGTATCCAGCGGCGTCTGGTTTCGCCTCGTTTCACTCTGCTGCGCCACAACTTCTCCCTTAGCTTGCATAAAATAATACACAACAAAAATAATATCAGAGTATAACTGAAGGGGGCACCGGAGTTAAAAGGAAAAATCCTCCCTGGCGCTGTTCTGAGGCATACAACGCATACAACGAATAAGGGAGGCCCTGGAGGGGCAACATCGGCGCAGGTGAAAAACAAACACCAGTACCCGGATAATCTTGCGACCATCCGGGTACTGGTGGGGATATTACATGGTACTAAAAGCGGGTATTAAAAGCGTCGTGCCTGCTGTGCGCGGGCTTAGCTTCTGCGCAGCTCGCGGATACGTGCCGCCTTACCCTGGAGATTACGCAGGTAGTAAAGCTTAGCGCGACGTACGCGCCCTACAGTGAGTACTTCCACTTTGGCGATATTCGGAGAGTGGAGGGGGAAGATACGCTCAACTCCAATACCTCCGGAGATCTTGCGCACGGTGAACGTGGAGCCGATGCCCCGATTCACGCGTTTGATGCACATCCCCTGGAACACCTGGATACGCTCTTTGTTACCTTCCTGTATCTTTACGTGCACACGCAGGGTGTCCCCGGCTTTAAACATGGGGAGATCCTGTTTCAGTTGCTCATTTCCGATTTGTTCTACGATATTCATCACGGTCTCCTTGCTATTGTCTTAGCGGATAACAATATCCGTTACATATGTCAACATAAACGGCTCGGTTTGCTGCCGTTGCCGCTCCTGCGGCCTTAATTATGATGGCGTCGCAAAAACTCACCAACTGCTGCGTTGCTGTAATTATCTCGCTGCATCGACGTACGTAGGTACGCCTCATTGCTCGTCAATCACGCGCCTTGCATTTGGCGCTTTTTGCTTAGCCATCCACATAAATACTTTCTGCGAAAGCATCAATTATCGCTCTTGTGCTGCGTATAGCGTTGCCACAGATCGGGGCGTCGCTCTTCGGTGCGTTTGAGCTGCTCTTTGCGGCGCCACTCCTCAATGCGGGCGTGATTACCGGAAAGGAGAATATCGGGCACCTTTTCGTTCCTGAACTCCGCCGGTCTGGTGTAGTGGGGAAACTCCAGCAAGCCGTCAGAGTGTGAATCCTGGCGTGCGCTCCCTTCGTTACCCAGAACTCCTGGAACCAACCGGGCTACAGCGTCCATGATCACCATGGCGGGCAATTCTCCGCCGGTAAGCACATAGTCTCCGATGGAATATTCCGCATCCACATAGGAGCGAATGCGCTCATCGAATCCTTCATAGCGCCCACACACAAATACCAGAGCCCGATTCTGCGCCAGACGCTCCGCTTCAGCCTGGTTGAAACGCTGCCCCTGCGGGGTCATGAGCAGCACATGCGCCCCGGAATAACGCTGGCGCATATCTTCGATGCCGTGCCATACCGGTTCGGGCTTCATCACCATCCCGTCACCACCACCATACGGCGTATCATCCGTAACCTGATGGCGTCCGGCGGCGTAATTGCGCAACTGATGGGTTTCAATCCCTACCAGTCCCTTCTCCACCGCTTTACCGATAATGCTCTGCGCAAACGGAGAGGTAAACATATCGGGAAACAGACTCAGAACCGCAAACTGCATCAGTTCAGCTCAAGCAGTCCCTGAGGCAGGCTCACGTACATGGTTCCTGCACTCAGATCTACCTGTTGCACCATCGCGCCAACTGCGGGAATCATGACTTCGCCATATGGGCCATCGACCACATAGATATCATGCCCAGGCGTGGAGAGAAGATCTGCGAGAATCCCGACATTCCCCGCCTCCCGGTCAACAACCTGCAGCCCTTTAAGCTGGTGCCAGTAGAAATTTCCGTCTCTGACTTCAGGCAACGTATCTGGATCAATCCATACCTCGGCGCCGACAAAGTCCGCAACGCTATCTACACTGCTGTATCCTGCTAACGAAGCCAGGACCATCTGTTTATGCATGACCGCGCGCCGAATCTCCACCGGAGTGGACGTTTCAGCACTCAAGCGCAACTTATACCGGGGTGCATCGTACAGAGCCGGGGCACACGCCTTCTCGGGGCGAATCCTGACTTCCCCCTTGAGGCCGTGGGAAGAGGTTATCACTCCGGCGCAAAACTCCTGTGTAGTACGGATTGCATTCATAGTTTAAGTGGCGTCTTTTTTGCGGCATGCTTTAGTTAACATATCAGCGTTTAGCGCACTGATATGATGAATATCTACGCCTGTTTTTCACCTTTAAAGGTACTCCATACCCCTTCCTGACGCAGGAGTTTCACAACTGCCTCGGAAGGTTGAGCACCTTTGTTGAGCCAACTCAGGGCGCGCTCCCCGTTCAGGGTAATCTTGTCCTTTTCAGCGCGGGGGTTGTACTTCCCCAGATTCTCAATGTAACGACCGTCACGCGGACAACGCTCATCCGCCACAACAATCTGGTAAAAGGGTTTCTTCTTAGCGCCACCACGGGCTAATCTGATTTTAACTGACATTGCTTTTTCCTCTCAATGATATAATACCCCCACAGACTCCCTGCGGGCGCGGTTTTAGCAGGGCAACTGCCCTGCACGAAAAACATGTAACAACAACGATGATGCAAAATACACTGGTTATGCTTACATGGCCATCAGAACGGGAGCTTGGGGCCGGCTCCGCCGCCCCCGCCAAGCATATTTTTAAGCCCGTTGGGCCCCATTTTCTTCATCTTTTTCATCATCTTCTGCGCCTCAGTGAAACGCTTGAGCAACTGATTCACATCCTGAATCCGGGTGCCACTGCCTTTGGCAATGCGCAGCCGGCGCGAACCGTTGATCAGTTTGTGATTCTGGCGCTCACGTGGCGTCATGGATGAAATGATCGCTTCGATTTTCTTAAGCTCCTTATCCGGAACCTGCATCCCGCTGGCCTTTTTCATGGCTTTATTCATGCCGGGGATCATCTTCATAATTGAATCCATGGAGCCCATTTTCTTGACCATCTGTAACTGATCGCGAAAGGTCTCCAGGGTGAAGCCTTCACTGCGCATCGCCTTTTCCATGCGCTCTGCTTCATCCTGATCAATACTCGCTTCCGCCTTTTCGATCAGGGAGAGAACATCCCCCATGTCGAGAATGCGCTGTGCCATGCGGTCGGCATGGAATACCTCAAGGGCGTCGAGCTTTTCCCCCACACCCACAAACTTTATCGGCTTGCCGGTTACGGCACGCACGGAGAGGGCCGCACCCCCGCGTGCATCGCCATCAAGTTTGGTGAGAATTACGCCGGAGATATTGAGGCGCGCGTCAAACTCCTTGACTACATTAACCGCATCCTGCCCGGTCATGGCATCGGCAACAAACAACACCTCGCGCGGCTCCAGCGCAGCCTTGATCTGTTCAAGCTCCCCCATGAGGGTATCGTCGATATGCAGACGTCCGGCAGTATCGAGAATAACCGTGTCAAACCCGTGATTGGCCGCATACTGATGTGCTGCCTTGCAGATATCCACCGGATTCTGCCCCGGATCGGAATCATATACATCTATATCGAGCTGCCGCCCCAGGGTTTTAAGCTGCTCTATCGCAGCAGGGCGATAAACATCCGCGGGGACCATAAGGGGCTTGCGTTTGTCCTGTCGCAGACGCTTCGCCAGCTTGCCGCAGGTAGTGGTCTTACCCGCACCCTGCAGACCACAGAGCATCAGGCTTACCGGCGGACTCGCCGCAAGGTCGAGCCCATTATCCTCACCTTCACCCATCAGACGCCCGAGCTCATCGCGGACAATCTTTATAACCTGCTGATCCGGGGTGAGACTTTTGAGAACATCGGTGCCGGTAGCGCGCTCCTGCACGGCTGCGATGAAGTCTTTTACCACCTTGAAGTTCACATCCGCTTCGAGGAGAACCAGACGCACCTCACGCAGTGCTTCAATAACCTGCGCTTCGCTCAGGCGCCCCTGGCCGCGCAGTTTACTAAATACCGAATCCAGCTTGTCACTTAAACCGTCAAACATCCCTACCCCATTATTCAGGCAATTGTTCGAAAATAGCAAACGGAGACTATAGTTAGCCCCCCGGACGTTGTCAAGAAAATTCCCCGACCTGCACGTAACCATCTCCCTCCGGGGCATAAATACTGAAGGGCTGCAACCGGGCCTCACACAGAATCTCTACAATCTGTGCTTCGTCCGTAGAGCGTATGCGCAGCACCATACCACAGTCTGCAGAAATCGCCGCCGGTACCGGAATCAGAAGGATGTCAAATGTTTCCATCAACCTTTGTTCCGCCACCATAACGCGATGGACCGAATTGAACACCACCAGGCGGTGATGTGCCTCTACCATTTTCATAATGCCAAATCCTTTTTGCGACCTGTCTTCTCCCTGCTGATTGACAGCGGACGCGCAAATGTCTAAAGTGCCTCGTTACAAACGAAGTAAACCTGCGTTTGGTATTGCATATGCGGCCACATTCTTTTCATTCCGGCTCTAACCCCCAGGACAGCGACCTAAACCGTGTCTTACAACTGGATTAACCTTACTGAACT
>JAIVHC010000043.1 GCA_020201305.1 Geobacteraceae bacterium | reverse complement strand
GGCTGCATACATTCAATCTACAACCATAACAGACTAGAAGAATACGGGGAGGAAACATCTACTCATGAAGCGAGAGATTTTATCCGGCAATGAAGCCATCGCGCGTGGCGCATACGAAGCAGGGGTTCGGGTGGCTTGTGCCTATCCGGGAACTCCGAGTACCGAGATTCTGGAAAACACTGTCCAGTATGCATCCATCGATTCATCCTGGGCGCCGAATGAGAAGGTTGCCCTTGAAGTTGGCATCGGCTCGTGTTTTGGCGGTGCCCGCAGTCTGGTAGCCATGAAACACGTCGGGGTTAATGTTGCGGCTGACCCACTCTTTACCCTGGCGTATACCGGGGTTAAAGGCGGTCTGGTTCTTGCTGTGGCGGATGATCCGGAACTGCATTCCTCCCAGAATGAACAGGACAGCCGTCACTACGCCCGTGCCGCCAAGGTGCCCATGTTCGAGCCCTCCGACAGTCAGGAAGCGCTTGAGTTTACCCGCCTGGGGTTTGAGGTGAGTGAGAAGTTTGACAAGCCCATCTTTGTACGCACCACCACGCGTATTTCTCACTCCAAATCCATTGTTACTCCGGGAGAACCTGTAACCGGCCTGCCCACACCGGCGCTGGAAAAGAACCCGCCGAAGTTTGTGATGCTGCCCGGCAATGCGCGCAAGCGCCATTATGTGGTGGAAGAGCAGCTCCAGGCTCTCGAAGAGTGGGCATGCACACAGTCCTTCAATCGCGTTGAAGAACGGAGCTCCAAAGTAGGGGTGATCACCGCCGGCATTGCATATCAGTATACACGCGAAGTCCTCCCGGATGCATCGGTACTCAAGCTTGGCATGGTATATCCGCTGCCCAAGCAGCTCATCCGTGATTTTGCCGCCAAATACGAGACCCTGTATGTAATTGAAGAACTCGAACCGTTCATTGAAGAACAGGTTCAGGCGATGGGAATCAAGGTGATAGGCAAAGAACGCCTCTCCATCTGTGGCGAGCTCACCCCCGGGCGCGTGAGCAAGGCGCTCCTCGATCAGGAGGCACCAGTTCACTACGCGCCCGAAATTGAACTTCCCCCGCGTCCACCCAATATGTGTCCCGGATGCCCGCATCGTGGCGTATTCTATGCCCTGAACCGCCTCAAGGCGTTTGTCACCGGCGATATTGGCTGTTATACCCTCGGCTTCATGCCGCCCCTCTCCGCCATGGACACCTGTGTATGCATGGGTGCAAGTGTGGGCAATGCCACCGGCCTAAACAAAGTGATTGAAGGGGAAGATAAGCAGAAGATTGTGGGCGTCATCGGTGACTCCACCTTTCTGCATACCGGCATCAACGGCCTGATGGACATGGTCTACAACAACTCTACCGCAACTCTGATTATCCTCGACAATCGCATCACTGCCATGACCGGACGCCAGGAGAATCCCTCCTCAGGCTTTACCCTCTCTGGTGAGCCCAGCCCGGTGGTGGATCTTGAGCAACTGTGCCGCAGTGTCGGAGTCAAGCACGTGCGCGTTGCCGATCCATGGGATCTGGATGGCACCCGAGGCATCATCAAAGAAGAGATGGAACGCAAGGAAACCTCGGTGGTGATTACGCGCGGCCCCTGTGTTCTGATCAAGCGCGATCTGGGACAGCACAAGACCCCGCTGGTAATTGATCCGGATAAATGCACCGGGTGTAAAGCGTGTCTGCGCATCGGCTGTCCCGCGATTGAATGGCAGGCGGATGAAGGAAAGGCGCACGTAAATGAACTGTTGTGTGTCGGGTGTGGCATCTGTGAGCAGTTGTGCAAGTTCGAGGCATTCAGCACTATAAGCGACAAAGGAGGGAAGTAAAGATGGCTGACAAGGTAACCAATATTCTCCTCGCCGGAGTAGGCGGACAGGGGATTCTCCTCGCCAGCGAGGTTCTCTCTGAAGTGATGATGCTCGCCGGTTATGATGTGAAGAAGAATGAGATTCACGGCATGTCGCAGCGCGGCGGCAGTGTAGTCTCCCATGTACGGTTCGGCAAAGAGGTCTTTTCTCCCATTATTCCGGAAGGGGAGGCGGATGTGCTCTTCGGTTTCGAGCTTCTCGAAACCTATCGTTACCTTCCTCTCCTCGCGGGGCACGGTAGTGTAATTGCCAATCGTCTGCGCCTCATGCCCCCTTCGGTCTCCATCGGGGTGCAGGAGTATCCGGCCAATCTGGAAGAGAGAATCAAGGCGCAGGTAGATAAAAGTTATATTGTAGACGGCCTCGTTCTGGCACTTCAGGCCGGGGATGCGCGTACCATTAACACCGTGCTTCTTGGCGCACTCTCCACCATGTTTAACGTAGATGAAAAACTCTGGAGCGAGGCGCTGGAGAAAATGGTACCACCCAAAACCCTGGAACAGAACCTGAAAGCGTTTGAACTCGGCAAGGCCAATTGCGGGTAGATGCAACGCTTAACGAAACCGGGCAACCACGGCGAGTAGGGGCAGGCCCCTGTGCCTGCCCTTGCACCTGATTGATACAAATATCTACACGATACAAGGTGAACCCTATGCTCTGGAATGACGAATTCGAAACCCTGCCGCGCGAGGCGATCGAGGCGCTGCAGCTTAAACGCCTGCAACACACCCTGGAACGCGTATGTGCCACGGTGCCTTTTTACAAAAAACGCTTCAGCGAAGCGGGGATCACCCCCGGTGATGTACGCTCACTCGATGATCTGCGCCGCCTGCCCTTTACCCTCAAGCAGGATATGCGGGACAACTACCCGTATGGTTTGTTTGCCGTGCCTCTGGATCAGATTGTGCGTATCCATGCCTCATCCGGCACTACGGGCAAGCCCACCGTGGTAGGGTATACCAAACGCGATATCGACAACTGGGCGGAACTCATGGCGCGCTCTTTTGCCGCTGCGGGCACCACCCGCGGCGATGTCATCCATAACGCCTATGGCTACGGCCTGTTTACCGGTGGACTTGGGGCGCACTACGGTGCCGAACGCCTCGGTGCCTCCGTCATTCCCATGTCCGGGGGTAATACCCAGAAACAGATGATGATCATGCAGGATTTCGGCTCCTCCGTCATCACCTGTACCCCCTCCTACAGCCTGTATCTCGCCGAGGCGCTGAAAGAGAGCGGGGTGGATCCGAATGCCCTGAAACTGCGCGTGGGGATTCTCGGTGCTGAACCCTGGAGCGAAGAGATCCGCGCCGAGATTGAACGCAACCTCGGCATTAAAGCGATCGATATCTACGGCCTCTCTGAGATCATGGGTCCCGGCGTAGCGATTGAATGTATCGAAGCGCAGCACGGTCTGCATATCTGGGAGGATCACTTCATCCCCGAAATCATTGATCCTGATACCGAAGAGGTGCTCCCCGACGGCGAACACGGTGAACTTGTAATCACCACCATCACCAAAGAGGGGATACCGCTGATCCGCTATCGTACTCGTGACATTACCCGCATTATCGCTGAACCGTGCATCTGCGGACGCACGCATCGGCGTCTGGAGCGCATGAGTGGGCGTTCCGACGATATGCTCATCATTCGAGGCGTCAATGTGTTCCCGTCTCAGATCGAAAGTGTTCTTTTCTCCATTGACGGGATTGAACCCCACTACCAGCTTATTGTGGATCGCGAAGGCACCCTCGATACCCTTGAGGTTCAGGTTGAAGTCAACGAGAAGACCTTCTCCGACGAGATCAAGAAGCTCCAGGAGCTGAGCCAGAAGATCAGCCGCGCCATCAAGGACCTTCTCGGTATCACATGCAAGGTGCGCCTGGTGGAACCCAAGACCATTGCACGCAGCGAAGGCAAGGCACAGCGCGTAATTGACCGGCGTCAGCAGTAGGACAGCAGATATCCCTGGAATGGAGGAACATATGAAAGTAGAACAGATATCCATCTTTATCGAAAATAAATCCGGGCGCCTTGCCGATGTTACCCAGGCCCTGGGCGACAGCGACATTAACATCCGTGCCCTTTCGCTCGCAGATACGTCAGATTTCGGCATCCTGCGCCTGATTGTGGATAAATCCAACCTCGCTGAGAAAACCCTCAAGGAACGCGGCTTTACTGTCAACAAGACTGAGGTGGTAGCAGTAGAGGTTCCGGATCGCCCCGCAGGAATGGCGAGCATCCTCAAAATCCTCGACAGCGGCGACGTCAATGTCGAATACATGTACGCCTTTGTGGAACGCTGTGGCGGCAATGCAGTTATCATATTCCGTTTCGACGATCCCGAAGCGGCGATCAAGGTACTCACCAAAAATGGGGTGCATGTCCTCGAAGGGGAACGGGTTTATAATATGTAGGTTCGAGGCACTAGGCCCGAGGCACGAGGTTAAAATCCTCAGCCTTCAGCCTTCAGCCTTCAGCCTTCAGCCTTCAGCCTTCAGCCTTCAGCCTTCAGCCTAGGGCCTCGAACCTTGTACCTGGATTCCTTGCACCTTTTTTAACCGAAAGCAAACCATGAGCAATACTCATAAAATCTGGGATAGAGATAACGAATGCATGAGCCGGGATACACTGGAACAACTTCAGTTGCAGCGCCTGCAGCATACCCTCGAGAGGGTACGGAACAGTGTGCCGTGCTATCAGGATAAGTT